>CALARO010000221.1 GCA_937888935.1 uncultured Clostridia bacterium | reverse complement strand
GGATTCACAAGGATAAGGAAGCCGGCACGGAAAAAGCGATCATTCTGGGCCGGGCAGCGATTGCGAAGGTCCATCTGAACGCGCCGCTGACCGCGGGCAGCAGCCCCGTTACCAAACGGGCGCTTGTGATCGGCGGCGGCATCGCGGGTATTCAGGCTGCGCTCGATATAGCGGAAGCCGGCTTCCCCGTAGACATCGTAGAAAAAAACGCCACGATCGGCGGCAGAATGGCGCAGCTCGATAAAACGTTCCCTACGCTCGACTGCTCGGCGTGTATTTTAACGCCGAAAATGGTGGACTGCGCGCAGAGCGATAAAATCGAGATTTTGTCCTATTCGGAAATCGAAGCGGTGAAAGGTTTCGTGGGTAATTTCACCGTAAAAATCCGCAGAAAGGCGCGCTACGTAGACGAAACGAAATGCACGGGTTGCAAGGCGTGCATGGAAAAATGCCCTTCGAGAAAGGGACTGAACGAATTTAACATGGGGTTGAATACGCGCACGGCGATTTATATTCCGTTTGCGCAGGCGATTCCCAATGTGGCGGTGATCGATCCCGAGCAATGCATTAAATTAAAGACGGGCAAGTGCGGACTTTGCTCGAAGATCTGCGGCGCGCACGCGATCGATTATGAAATGAAAGATACGTTTATCGAGCGGCAGTACGGCGCGATCGTGGTGGCTACGGGTTTCAAGCCGATCTCGCTCGAAAACTTCAACGAATATTCTTACGCCACGGAGAAGGACGTGATCACGTCGCTCGAACTCGAAAGACTGATGAACGCGGCAGGGCCTACGGGCGGCACGCTTCTGCGCCCGTCGGACGGAACGCATCCGAAAGTGATCACGTTTATTCAATGCGTCGGCTCGCGCGACGTATCGGGTTGCGGCAAGCCGTACTGCTCGAAAATCTGCTGCATGTACACGGCGAAGCACGCGATGCTCATCCGCGAGAAATACCCCGATACCGAAGTGCATGTATTCTATATCGACGTGCGTACCCCGGGCAAGAACTACGACGAATTTTATCGCCGCGCCGTGGAAATGTACGGCGTAGACTACATCAAAGGCATGGTGGGCAAGGTGTACGGCGAAAACGGGAAACTTATGGTGCAGGGCGAAAACCTTATCGACGGCGAGCAGGTGACGATCGCTTCCGATCTTGTGGTGCTTGCCACGGCGATCGAACCCGAACCTTCAGTAAGAAAGGTTGCTACGCTTTTAACGGCGAGCATCGATACGAATAATTTCCTTACCGAATCGCACGCGAAGCTGCGCCCCGTGGAAAGTCCTACGGCGGGCGTGTATCTCGCGGGCGTGTGCCAAGGCCCGAAAGACATTCCCGAAACGGTTTCGCAGGCATCGGCTTGCGCGGCGAAAGTGATCGGCTTGCTTGTGAAGAACGAGCTGAAAACCAACCCGTGCGTGGCGTGCGCAAACGAAAATATGTGCAACGGGTGCGGTCAGTGTGCCAACGTGTGCGCTTACGGCGCGATCACGTATGAAGAAAAGCAATTCAGAATCGGCGGCGGCAAAACGGAAACGCGGCGCGTGGCGTGCGTGAATCCCGCCGTGTGCCAGGGCTGCGGCGCATGCACCGTCACCTGCCCTTCGGGCGCAATGGATCTGAAAGGATTTTCAACGAAGCAGATTATGTCGGAGGTGGAAAGTATATGCAAAGCGTAGAAAATACGACTGCCGCAAACGGCGTGAACGGTGAGAATGCCGCATTTGTGCCTAAGATAGTGGCGTTTTGTTGCAACTGGTGTTCGTATGCGGGCGCGGATCTTGCGGGATCTTCGCGGCTTTCCTATCCCGCTTCGGTGAAGATTATCCGCGTGCCTTGTTCGTGCCGCGTGAACCCCACGTTTGTGCTGAAAGCGTTTCAGCAGGGCGCGGACGGCGTAATTCTGTGCGGTTGCCACCCCGGCGATTGCCACTACGTGACGGGCAATTATTATACGCGCAGAAGAATGTCTTTGCTGTTTGATTTTCTCGATTATATGGGCATCGAGCGCGAGAGAATGAGAGTGGAATGGGTTTCCGCCGCGGAAGGCGCGCGTTTCTCGCAGGTGATGAACGATTTCGTGGGCAAGGTGACGGCGCTCGGCGAAAACAGAAGAATTGCCGATATCCGCTGCAAAGATATGAGCGAAAGCGAGTTTATCGCGGGAGGAAACGGGAATGACTGATTTGTATAACGCATGCTTATCCCGCGCGAAAGAGCTTTTGAAAAGCGGCGAAGTCGCGCGCGTGATCGGGTGGAGAAAGGGCGAATTCTGCCACGACGTAACCCCCGCGTTCTTCGAAAACGAAGAAGAGCTGAAAGATTTCACCTACGATTATTTCTGCGGCGCGAATCTTTCGAAATATCTTGTGGAAATTTCGAAAAAAGAAGGCGTTTCGGCGGTGTTTTTGAAGCCGTGCGATACGTATTCTTTCAACGAGCTTGTGAAGGAACACCGCGTTGCGCGCGATAAAATCCGCGTGATCGCCGTGGAATGCCGTGGCAAAGTGGATATTAAAAAAGCCGAAAAAGCGGCGGGCGAAAGCGTCGTCGGCGTGGAAGAAACGAACGATACGAAAACGCTTGCGCTGGTTACGGAAAGCGGCAAAAAGCAGGCAGAACGGCTTTCGGTGCTGCTTGATAAATGCCTTGCGTGCAAGGGAAAAAAGCACGTGGCAAGCGACGAAACGATTATTTTAAAGGACCCGATCGAAACGGGCAGCGACAGATTTGCGGGCGTGGAAGCTTTGGAAAAGATGTCCGCCGCCGAGCGTTACGCGTTTTGGCGCAAAGAGCTTTCGCGGTGCATCCGCTGCAACGCGTGCCGCAACGTATGCCCGGCATGCACGTGCGTGAAGTGCGTGTTCGATAATCCCGAATCGGGCATTGCGGCAAAAGCGAACGATACGTCTTTCGAAGAACAGCTGTATCACGTGATCCGCGCGTTCCACGTAGCGGGGCGCTGCACCGATTGCGGCGAGTGTTCGAGAGTATGTCCGCAGGGCATTCCTTTGCACCTTTTAAACCGCAAGTTTATCAAGGACATTGATACGAAATACGGCGAATTTCAGGCGGGCGAAGAGGCGGAAGGCAAAACGCCGCTCACCTCGTACACGGAGGGCGACGTTTTATGAAAAAGATAGCGATTGAAAAACTTGACGCGCTTTATCGGGCGATCAACGAAAAATACCCCTTGTATCTGCCCGTATCGGACGGCACGGAAACCAATTTTGCGGCGTATAAAGACGGCGCGAACGTGGATTTGAACCGCCTGAAAACGGTGAAATCGCCCAAAGATTTGTTCTTCCCGCAAAGCGAAGAGATTATGCGCTTTGAAAAGAAAGAAGGCAAGTGGCAGATTTTCGACAGCGCGAAAAAGCGCGATCCGTTCGTGCTTTTCGGCGTGCGCGCGTGCGATTATAAGGCTTTCGAAGTGCTGGACAACGTGTTTTTAAACGATCCGAAAGATACCTACT
>CALARO010000220.1 GCA_937888935.1 uncultured Clostridia bacterium | reverse complement strand
CGTGAATCCGAACGAGTTGCCGATTGCGCTTCGCAAAATACAAGCGTTAGACGCACAATCGTTTTCTTTCAGTCCTACGCTTTTGGCTCGTGTAAAAACAATAGTCGATAAAACGAAGAAGCCGGAGAACGTCCTTGAACGAGTGCAATTAAAAACAGAAATCGGCAAAAAAGCGCAAAGCGTAGGGAATCATATTTCTACGATCAATATTGCAGGAACAAACGGTGGCGCAACGTTGAAAAAAACGACGGGTGCGGCGGAAAGTTATGCCGTAACCACTCGCGAAATCGGTCAATATTCGATTCCTTCTTTGTCTGTCGACGAAACGCGGAAAATCGCAATCGTCAAAACATATTTAGCCGAAAAAATGTATGATTCCGCATTGAATTATGTCGAGAGTATTTTATCCGAACACGAGGCAAGCGGTGAAGCTGCACTTTTGAAATTTTTAATTCAATCGAAAGTAGAAAATCTTGAAGAATTAAAAAACACAAAGGAAGAACTTACCGATTTTGCGTTGATACATAAAGTAATTGAATGTAACGAAAAATCGGTCGGCGAAAAATTTATAGCGGCAATTTGCGAATATATTTCCGTACGCCTTACAAAAAACGCAGAATATCGGCGGGAATATCCGTTGACAAAGGAAATCGCCGCTTACGCTTCTGATTCCGTTTATAATTTGCTGAAAAATATTGATTATACTGCCGCATTAAAAGCAGATGCCGATGCAGCTGAAAAGTATTATCGTTTGTTTTTGAGTCGACAAAAAAGCAACGATACCGATTTATTTATCGCGTTGCATCATACTTTTGTAACGGACTGCTTAAACGCCGGCGCAATTGAAACGGCAAGAACATTCAATAACGAGATCTTATCGTGGGACGAAAGCGACTACCGCGCGAATATTATTGCCGTTTCGTTAAAAGGTGCATACTCCGCGGTAAATACAAATATTTCCGATGACGATACAGGCGCGGAAACTTTGTTTTTAAATAATTCTCTGTACGTCAACGACGATTTTAAGACATTGAAAAACATCGTCGCAAAACTTTCGCAAACCGATGCGGAAAAATTCTTTGCTTTGTTATCTGTGTTTTTGCGGAAAAACACGTCCAAAGGAAATATCGAAGACTTAAAACAATGGTATATGTTTGTCCTGCAATACGGCTTTGCGAGCCGCGAAACAGCAATCGTCGGACTGTTTGAAGCGGTAAATAATAAAAACAGTTCCGAAAGGGCTGTGCTGTTTGATACTTTGGAAAAGTTTTTGTCTCCGGAAAATGTTGACGAACATATAGCTCGTCGATTCGATTTCGCAAAATCTGCGCAGGAGAAAGGCGAATTTTCTCTCGCCGTTACTTATTACGAAAAAGTACTTGAAATCGACGAAGGCAATGTTTCTGCGAGGTGGAATATTCTTTGCTGTAAAGCAAATGCCGCCGACGAAAAAACTTTAAGTGATTCCTTGCATTCGCTTTCCGATTTTTCTTGTATTCGCGATTTATTAAAATACTGTAACGAAAAGAAACGGGCGCATTATCTGAATATTTTAATGAAATCTGTTTTTGCGGAGATCGAAAAAGATATTTCCGCCGAAACGTCGGAAAAGTGTGCTGATGTTTTCGATGAATTGCTGAAATATATCCCCGAAAATCAAACGGCAGACGCGGAAAAATTAATTCGCGTTGCCGATGCTTGCAAGAAAAACGGTGCGTTTGAACGCGGTTTAAAATATTACGGCTTGGCGCTTGCATTGAATAATAAGTCGTCTTGTGCGTATTGGGGAAGCCTGCAATGTACTTTGAAGTGCCGATCCGATGAAGAGCTTGTCTCGCAGGAAACCGTCCTTGCCGATTGTACGGAATTTAATAGCGCGCTCGGTGCCGCTACTACACAAGAAGAAGCCACGCATTATATTCAGATTCAAAAACAACAAATCGAACATTATAAAGCGGAATGTCGACGCCGTGCGGAAGAAGAGCGATTGAAAAAAATACAAGAGGAAAGAGAAAAACAACGTAGAGTAGAACGGGAGTTGCAAGAAGCTAAAGAAAGAAAAGAAAAACAAGAACAACTTGAATGCGAACGAAAAGAGCGGGAAATTCAAAAAAATTTGAAACAGATGGCAAAAAAGTATGAAGTCATAGCGATATGGTGTTATTTGCTTTTAATAATAGGAGGAATTGGTTTGATCGTATATGGTACGATAGCACATAAAGTTTTTATTTTTATAGGAATTGCGATAGTTTGCTTTTTTGCATTTTGTGGATTAAAATATCAATCATTAGCAGAAGACTATTCTTTATTAGCCCTTGGTAAGTATGATTTACACTCCCAAAAAATTTCTGTGGAAACACAGCAATTTTGTTTGGAAAAACAAACTTTATTAACAGTAAAGTTTTCATATAATATTGAAAATGAAAAACTGAGTACAGAATGTATTAACGCAAATAATTGCCCGATAGCTATTGAAGGGAAGTGCAAATTCAATAGAGAAAAGCAATGCAGCACAGGGGAACGGATTAAATGAACCATCTATGTTATTCTTGTTTATTTAGATAATAAAGCGACAAGAAAAACAGAATTTAGTCGTGGCGAAAATTTAAATTGAGGTAACTTGTAAATGGAAATTAAATCAAAAAATTGTGTGGTGTGCGGTAGCACAGATTTGAAACTTATATCAAGTAAAAACGACGGCGAAAAATTTTTTTATACGTATCGGTGTCTTGCCTGCGGTGAAACGTTTTCTACGGAAAGCGCGTTTTTAAGAAAAAAAGCAAAACAAGAGCAGGAAGAATCGCGGCGTGTCGCGGCGGAAAAACGTTCTCGCGAAGCTTTTGAAAAGGCGGTGAATGACGCCGTCGGGGCGGCGGTAAATGCCGCAATGGATAATGCGGTCAACGCTGTAAAATCGGCGGCTGAAAACGCTTCCGACGAGGCGGCTCGTGCCGTTGAAAAAGTTAAGTCCGCGCAAAAACAAGCCGAAGAAGAACAGACCGCGCGGCAATTAAATAGCGAACGCGAAAAAGAAATGTCGGCGGCGGAAGTTTACGCAGCGAATCGGAAGTACGTTGTAGAGATTTTTTCGGATTTCGCAAAGGATAGCAAACGTGGTACGGGAATCTTGCTCGGCAACGGCTATGTGCTTACGAATGCCCACGTAATTTCCGAAAATAAAAACGGATCTTCTTATGGCGTAATCCGTGTAAATGTAGCGGAAAATATTCAATGCAAATTATCCGACGGCGATATGATAGAGCTTGAAATCGTTCGGGCTGACGTGAAGCGCGATATAGCGGTATTATATTCGGAGAATTTGCAAAAAGACGGCGTGAAATTTGCTGTCGGAACGGCTGTTACGGGCAGTAAAGTGTTTGCAATAGGCAACAGTAAAGGGGAAGGAATATGTATTTTAGATGGTATTATCAGCGATAATACGCGGATGATTAACGGAGAAAAGTACATAATGTATACTGCGCCGACGGTGGGCGGTAATTCGGGCGGACCGCTTTTTAATACAAAGGGCGAAGTGGTAGGAATGGTAACGCTCGGGCGTAAAGACGCAGCGTTGATGAATTACGCGCTTCCCGTGGCAACGTTGTTTGATTTCCTGCGCGATGCGGAAGAAAAAGAAAATGTAAAAATATTCTGACTTATTTGCCTTTTCGGTGGATGTGGGTAGCACAGAGAAAAACGGAAGTCAACGGCAAAAATTAACGCGTAAAATTTGTAAAAATGTAAAGTCGATTTCAATTTTAAGTTGAAGTCGGCTTTATTTTTATGCGTTAATTTTTCGCTGTTTCGTTGACTTCCGTTCTGTTTGCCGTTCATAAAAACCCGCAAAAAATTTTCTCCGTGCTTGTTTTCGGGTTGCCGAAAAGGCAAAATAAAACAAACTCAGGAGAAAAAACCACTATGATTCAACAACAGAAAACCTATCGTTTCAGCGATGACACCGTGATTACCGAACAGAACATCCGCCAAATCGGCGAACTGATTGCTTTATGTTAAAAAGGGAGTAGACGTATATATCACGGGTTCAAATTCGTATTTACTGTCGAGCAAACTTGCAACGTTGCTTTCGGGAAGGTATATCGAAATAAAAATGTTGCCGTTTTCTTTCAAAGAATATGTGGAAGTAAAGCAGAGTGCGGATAAAGATAAATTGTTCGCCGAGTATATGAGACAAGGTTCTTTTCCGTATGTTGCAACAATGAGAGACGGTGAAGAAAAAATAGATTCGTATATAGAAGGCATATACAACACGGTTATTGTAAAAGATATAGAAGAACGTCAGAATCGCAAAGAAAAAGATCCCGCAAAAAGAAAAATAACCGATATAGCGTTGTTAAAAAATATAGCAAAGTATTTGGCGAGCGTAATCGGAAGTCCCGTATCGGTCAAGAAGATAACGGATTACATCGTTTCAGCGGGACGGAAAGTATCGCAAAACACGGTCGATGATTATATAGAGACTTTGACGGAAGCGTTTATATATTATCCCGTCGAACGTTATGATATAAGCGGAAAACAGATATTAAAGCAAAACGTAAAGTATTATGTAGTAGATTTAGGGTTACGAAGATATTTATTGCCGAAACGTGAGTACGATTTGGGGTATTCGTTGGAAAATCTCGTATATCTTGAACTTATTCGCAGAGGGTATAATGTAACGGTAGGAAAAGTCGGAACGACGGAAGTTGATTTTGTTGCGCGAAAAAACGAGGTAACGCAATATATACAGGTTTCCGCTTCTTTGACAGACGAAAAAACTTTTGACAGAGAAATGTTTTCGCTTCGCGCAATAAAAGATAACTATCCGAAAACTATATTAACTTTGGATAAGTTTACGCTCGGAAATTATGAGGGAATAGAAGTACAGAGCGCAATCGATTGGTTTTTAAAAGATTGATTGCGAAGTCGAGAGATGATACGGAAAAATTTATAAAAAATGCCGAACAAAAACTTTGAATTGTGCCGAATAAAAAATTGAAATTATGCCGATTATGCTTGTAAATTTAAAAAAAAAGTGTTATAATTTTAAGAATTTGTATACCAAAGAAAATCTTAAAATAATATGCAGATAATTGTTTGTTTTAAGTTGATTTTTGCATATTTTTTGGCATAATATATGCAGAAAACAGAGGCGAATAGTGCAGTATTTCTGCAAGGCAAATAAAAATCTTTGAATCAGAAAGAAAAAATAATTTCAAAAATTACGGAATATTTTGGCGTTCTATTCGCTTGATATATGGAATTCAAAATGAAACACGAAGGAGACAATATGGCAAATACAGAATTTAGCGTAAATGGAATAGATGTTCGTTATAAAAGAATAAACAAGGATGACTATATATCGTTGACCGATTTGGCAAGATATGTAAATCCAGACGAGCCGAAAATTCCTATACAGACTTGGATGAGGAATAAAGACGTCGTATCCTATCTTGGGTTGTGGGAACAGCTAAACAATCCGAATTTCAAAGGTCGCGAATTTACAACCTTTGAAAATAAATCCGGTGCAAACAGTTTTTACTTGTCTCCTGAAAAATGGGTAAACGAAACAAATGCGATAGGTATTATTGTAAAGCGCGGTAAAATCAATAAAAAACAATAGAAATTAAGCTGAATTCTGCTGTTTGTGGCAGAAATGCGGCGATTTTCTATTTAAAGTTATACGTTTTAAGCAAAGAATTTTACTGAATCCATTTGTCTGCGCATAAAATCATCGGGAAAATGTGTATACACGCGCCCGACAAGCGATTCGGGCGAATCACCCATCCATATTTTCACGATGTCCGGACGGACGTATTGCTGACATATCGTGGAAAACGAGTGCCGTAAAAAGTATTGCGTAACGGTATTGTCGTTCATCAGACGTTTGAAAACGCGGTTTAATACGTCGGTTTTGTGATTGTACTCAATCGGTTGCGAAAGATCGAGCCTTGCTTTCAGTTGGGCGGGAACGGGAATTTTCTTGTAAACTTTTTCGCCGTTATGTTCGTGTTTAGCGTTCAGCACAACGATAAAATCGTTTTCAAAATGAAAATCCGTCAGTTCCCACGGGCGCAGTCCGAAATAATATTGCAGTAAAAAGAAAGGTTTGTAATGCTCGAATTCGGGCAGGTCGATACGTTCGAAAAACGTTTGCTCTTCCTGCGGGGAAAGTGCGCGGCGGTTTGTTCTCGCCGCTTTTTTGAATTTGACGGCAAGCATAGGATTGTAAGTAATATCGCCGTTCGCCATCGCATACAACATAATTCCTTTGAAAATCGTAAACAGCGTTTCCGTAACTCTGCCTTTTTCGGCGTCGATGATTTCTGTGATATCGCTTGTGCGAACGCGCGAAATTCTGAGATCGCCGATTTTCGGGAAAATACGCAGATTGCAATTCATCCGGTAATCGCGAAGCGTGCGCGGATCGATGTTTTTCTCTTTTGTTTTCAGCCATTCCGTAGCAACGGAACGCACGGTGTTATTCGGTGATTTGATATGCTTTTTCTTGTAATTTTCGATATTTTCCGGACGAGTGGCTTCTAAAAATTTCGCTTTGACTTTCTCGATGGTTGACGCGCTGACGCAGATACTGTAACCGCATCTTCTGTATCGTATGCAGTACGATACAGTGGTTTTATAGCGTTTAATGCGCATTATGTGCGCGGCTAATCCGTTGGCGATAAAGACTTTTTTGAAAGTTTTGTCCATTTTTGCAATCTCCTTGACGGTAAAATAATGTATTGTTGTAAGGTAAGCGGGTTCGGTTGAAGGTTTTGTATCGTCTGATTGCGCGGAGAAAGAATCTTTTGCCGGGCGAAAGCTCGATAAAAGACTTTGTAAGTAGAGAGAAATGCGTTCTTCTGCATCGGGAAACGTCGCAAGATTTTTTATGTATCCAGCGGACATTTTTAAAGCGGGTTCTAAAAATTGTTCATTCATTGATCTCCTTTTGAAAAATTTTGGTCAGCCGTCCCGTCGGGCGACATAAACGCGTTTATTTTCTTGCCGAATTTTTCGTATAAATTGCACGTAACTTTCGGTTACGACAACAATATACCGTTTTTCGTTGAAAAATGTAATCAACCCGATCCCAAGAAAAACGAAGAAGAACCGAGCGGAATCCGCACGCAGGCAAAACGAAACAAAACTCAGCCGAACTACGGCTGAACTTTATAACCTACGCCAAAACCATCATCGGAAAAAGGCGAAGCGGTCAAGGGCGGCGTAAAAACGGAAAAATTTATAATAAAAAAGCCGCAACGAAAAAATTGCGTTACGGGCGGTAAAAAGCCGCGTTTTTTCAACGAAAAGCGCGGCGTGAATTTTTTAAGCAATATTTTCTTCCCTTGACGGCTGAGGCTTTTTCTGATATAAAAAAGACAAAAAGTGAAATTTTAAATATTACACAGAAACGTACACAGAAACGAGACTGAAAAAAGAATATAACAATGAGATAATAGGCTTTTTAAAATTCTGCATTTGAAATAATGTATTCAGGATTGATAATGTGAGTTTTTCTTATTTGCGATTGATACTGTCGAGGCGTAATATGAGTGAAGCGTTTAAAAATATATGAGAAATATTGTGCGCTATCAAAACCTAATGAATCGGAAACTTGTTGTATTGAAATATCGGAATTTTCAAACATTACCAATGCCTCGATAACTCTGCGGCGTAACATATAGTTGATTATCGACATAGAATAGATTTTTTTAAATTGATGGCAAATATGTCCAACACAATATCCTAAGGCAGAAGACAAATCATCTAATTTAATATTTTCACGAAAGTGTTTGTCTACATATTTTTTCACTTGTTCCGCTACGGTAGCCGATTTATATTCGCTATTTTCTTTTCGATCGGATTCTAAAAACATTCGTGTCGTATATATCAACAAGTTTTCCAAAGCGTTTTTTTCTAACTGTCGGAATGCGAATTCATTTTTCATAGGGCTTTTAATAGGAATATCTTTATAGCCTTTTTGATAAAAATTATTTGCATAATTTTTGACAAGAATATTTATTGTTTGAATTTGTTCATCGTTATGGACGACTTTTATATTGAAGGGTTTACTGCAAAAACCGGCGAAACGCTTATTTTACAAGGTAAATTTACAAGTCCATCCAACATTACGCTGGATTTTGAAGAAACTTATTTAAAATGGACGGGTATATCGGTGAAGTGAGTAAAGAAGTCATCGCACAAATGCCGAAATGCAATTAAAAAATTTTTAAGAAATTTTTGCAAAAGTATTGCTTTTGTGCGCACAATAGTGTATAATAATAGTATCTAAAAACCGTAGGAGGCGTGAAAATGCAAAAATCGGCAAATTTATATGCGAGAATAGAGCCGGAAGTAAAGAAGGAGGCAGAAGCAATTTTAAGCAAGTTGGGGATTCCCGCTTCAAATGCAATCAATATGTTTTATAAGCAGATTATTTTACAGGGGGGATTGCCTTTCGAGGTTAAGTTGCCGCCCCATCCGTTAAGTATAGAGGGGATGAGCGAAGAACAGTTGTCCGCTGAAATTCAAAAAGGGTATGACGATTTGCTTGCAGGGAGAGTAAGAAACGGCGAGGAAGTATTTTCGGAATTAAAAGCGAAATTTAAATTATGAAATACACTATTTTTATTGCCCAAAAAGCGGAAGAAGATTTAGGTGAAATATTTGAGTATCTCGCTTATAAAGTGATGGCGGGCGAGAATGCCGTTTGGCAATTAAATCGTATTCAAACGGCTATCGAAAGTTTAGACGAAATGCCTTTACGTAATCGAGTATATGACAAAGAACCTTGGAAAACGCGAGTACGTATTATGCCTGTGGATAACTACTTGGTGTTTTATCTGACGGAAACAGATTTGTTGAAAGTAACGATATTGCGTATAATGTATGGTGGACGTGATCTAACAAACATTTTTAAGGGAAAGATAGAATCGTGAATCAAACCTTATCATACAGACAGGCAAGTTAGGGGGGCAAATGAAAACATTTTGTACATCTTGCCGCATTTACTATCAATGATTTGCTGATTAGTTTGAAAAAGTTAGTTGTCAAAATAATAGGCGCGGATAAACTTGCGAAAGCAAGAAATCTGAGCCTGTTTATATTATGTAGT
>CALARO010000219.1 GCA_937888935.1 uncultured Clostridia bacterium | reverse complement strand
GCTTGCCGAAAAGCAATACATGCTCGGCGGCCTGGCCACGGCGGGACTTGTCACCATCTATCTGCCCCTTTGCGACGGGCAAGGCAAACAGGTTTCTTTCTCGATCGCGGAAGAACTTTTGCGGTTTTCTCTGCCCCTTTGGCACAATACCGCGCGCGGGTACAACGATTGGATCGCCCGCCCCGAAACGGAACACACCGCCCGCTCGCCGCGCTTCGAAGTAGATTTCAACCCGCAACTTTTCGCTTTGGCGGCGGAAAAGCTGCTCGAAGAAAACGGCGTGGAAATTTTCTACGGCGCAACGCTTTGCGGCGTACAGAAACGGGGCGATACGATCACGCACGCGATTTTCGAAAGCAAGAGCGAAAACCGCTCGGGAAAATTCGCCGTGGAAACGAAAACGATCGTGGACGCGAGCGGCGATCTCGACGCGGGCAACGCCGCCGGGGCAAACGTGAAATTGTACGATCACGGCAACGTACCCGCCGCGTGGTACTATTCTTCTTCCAAAAACTCGCCCTACGCCCTGCACACGCTCGGTTTTGCGGAAACGCCCGAAGAAATGGCAGGCGAAACGCCGCAGCCGGAAAGGCTTTCTTCCAAACGGATCAACGGCGTAAACGGCAAGGAAATTTCCGATTTTATACGGATCGCGCACGGTGCGATTTTAAAAGACTACCTTGAAAAGCGCAAGGAAAACGAAGATTTTCAGATTGTTACGATCGCAACGATTCCGCAGGTGCGAATGTCGCGCGCGCTCATTTCGAAAAAGCCGCTGAATATCGCGGAAAATCACAAGCGGCAAAGCGATTCGGTGGGATTGATCGCCGACTGGCGCAAGCGCGGCGTAGTGCTTGAAGTGCCGTTCGGCGCGCTGCATAGCGAAAGCGCAAAAAATCTGATCTGCGCGGGAAGGTGCGTGGCGGTAGCGGACGATAACACATGGGATATGGCGCGGGTGATACCGTGCTGCGCCGTAACGGGCGAAGCCGCAGGCCTTGCCGCGGCAATGCTCGGCGAAAGCGAAAAAGCGGACGGCTTTGCGGAATTGAATATCGAAGCCTTGCAGGCAAAACTTAAAGCGCGCGGCGTAAAACTGCACGAAGATTGAATTGAATATATAGAGCGCCCTTGCAACGCATTTCGTCGCAAGGGCGTTTTTTTATTATAAGCCTTATAAATACCAAAATGTCGAGCGCTTGGAGAGTTGTGCAGATTGCGAGCTTTATCGAGTACGCCTGCCG
>CALARO010000218.1 GCA_937888935.1 uncultured Clostridia bacterium | reverse complement strand
TAGTAAAATAGAAAATGGAGTTACCGCGCGCGCAGAAAAAAGGCGCAAAACGGAAATTTCAGAATAAACAATATTTCAGTTACACAGGAGGCATGAAATGAATTTATTATCTTTCGGCGTCCTGTTTCTCAACGTAAGTGTCGGAGTATTTATCGGTAGTTTGGCAGGCGCGGCGGTAGTCGTCGCGGCGATTGCGGCGATCCTTTTTGTCGTTTACAAAAAAAAGAATACCGAAAGAGAAATCGGCGAAGCGAACGCGGAAGCGGGGCGCATCGTCGGGGACGCAAAAGCGGAAGCGGGAAAAATCACGGCGCAGGCGCGCGAAGAAAGCAAGCGCGTTCTGAAAGAAGCGATTTTAGAGGCTAAGGAACAGGATCTTAAATTACGCAACGATTTTGATCGTGAAACCAAGGAAAAACGCGCGGAATTGCAGCGCGCAGAACAGCGGTTAACGCAGAAAGAAGACGCGCTCGATAAAAAAATCGAAGCGCTCGACGATCAGAAAGCGAAAATCGAAGCGCACGAAGAACAACTCGGCGCGTTGCAGCAAAAGCTCGATTCGCAGCACGAACTCATGGTGCAGGAACTCGAACGCGTGGCGCAACTCACCCGCGACGAAGCGAAAAAGGCGCTCACCGAAGAAATTCTCGATGAAACGCGCCACGAAGTAGCGAAAGACGTCCGCGAAATGGAACAGCAAGCTAAGGACGAAGCGGAAATCAACGCCAAGAAGCTGATCGCGCTCGCCATACAGAAGTGCGCGGCAGATCAGGCTTCCGAACTCACCGTATCGGTAGTGCCGCTTCCCAGCGACGATATGAAAGCGCGTATCATCGGCAGAGAAGGGCGCAATATCCGCGCCATCGAAAACGCCACGGGCATCGAGCTGATTATCGACGATACCCCCGAAGTGGTGATTTTGTCCGGATTCGATCCCGTCCGCAGAGAAATCGCTCGGGTATCGCTTGAAAGACTGATTTCCGACGGGCGTATTCACCCGGCTCGCATCGAAGAAACGGTGGAAAAGGTTACGCGCGATATCGACGTGCAGATCCGCGAAGCGGGCGAAGCGGCGGTATACGAAGTGGGCATTTTCGGACTTCACCCCGAGCTTGTGAAACTCATCGGCAGATTGAAATTCCGCACAAGCTACGGTCAGAACGTGTACAAACATTCTATCGAAGTGGCTACGCTTGCGGGACTTATGGCAGCAGAGTTGGGGCTTGACGTAAACTTTGCCAAGCGCGCGGGACTTCTGCACGACATCGGCAAAGCCGTGGATCAGGAACAGGAAGGCACGCACATTCAGATCGGCGCGGAGCTTGCCAGAAAGTATAAAGAAAACGCGAATATCGTAAATGCGATCATGGCGCACCATGGCGACGTAGAGCCGAAAACCATCGAAGCGGTGCTGATACAGGCAGCCGACGCGATTTCGGGCGCACGTCCGGGCGCAAGAAGAGAAACCGGCACAAACTACGTGAAACGGCTTGAACGGCTCGAAGCGATCGCAAGCTCGTTCCCGGGCGTGGATAAGAGTTACGCGATCCAGGCGGGGCGCGAAGTGCGCGTAATCGTGAAACCGGAACAGGTAGACGACGCGCAGGCGCTGTTCCTTTCGAAGGACATCGCAAAGAAGATCGAAGCGGAACTTGAATATCCGGGGCAGATCAAAGTAAACGTCATCCGCGAATTCAGAAGCGTAGAATACGCGAAGTAAGAAAAAAAACAACTTACTTTCCCGCCCGAAAAAACGGCGGGGAAGTATTTTTTTGCAAAAAAATAAAAAATTTTTCGGGTTTTTGGAAAAAGGCGTTTTTTCGGCTTGACAAATTTTTCTTTTTGCATTATAATAAGCAAGTAATTCTTCGCACGGCGAAAAAAGCGCGGCGCAAGCCGCACAAAAATCGGGCGAAGCACATAAGGTGGTGCTACTATGGCTCAGTTGGTAGAGCGCGTCCTTGGTAAGGACGAGGTCACCGGTTCAAATCCGGTTAGTAGCTCCAATGTCCGATTTTTAAGTTTTGCGCTTTGAAAATCGGACTTTTTTATATAGAAAAAGGGGCTCAAAGTCAAATGTTGGGGTATGAAAAAAGGAAAAAAGTTAAAATAAATTC
>CALARO010000217.1 GCA_937888935.1 uncultured Clostridia bacterium | reverse complement strand
GATTTTCTATCGCCGCCGAAAACCCGCCGCAATCGGGGTTTTATAACGCAGCATTTCTACGCTTTTTATTTCCGTTCCCGCCGTGAAAACGAGCTTTATATAGCCCGCCGTATACGGCTCGAACGCGTCCAGCGTAAATTCGCCCGCCGAAGAAACCGCCATTTGATCACGTTTGCGCAGGTATTCCGCGAAAAACAAACGTGAATACCCGCTTCGCCCGAAAACGGCTTATTCGCCGCTTCGCAAAAATCAAGCTCGTCAAACAGAAGCCACACTTCTGCCGCGGCTTTCACGCGCAGTTTTATTCTGAAAAATCCCGTGATTGCTTTGCCGCTGCCGTATACGAGATAATTTTTCCCGCGCGACTGCCCTTTTACGTACACTAAACGCGAAGCTTCGTCGGTGGGTGCTTCTTCCCATTCGGGAATTTCGAAGCCGCCGATAAGATCGAGCTGCATCATCGCGCGATCGCGCCAAGGCTGCCGCGCCGGATCGATTTCCACGCCGCCGCGCTCGACGGGTTTGCCGAAATTCACGCTTTGCAAATCGGGGTGAGAAAGGCAGGAAGCAATCAGCTTATTCCCTTTTACGGGCAATAAACATGCTTTTTCAAACGCGCCGGAAACCGCTTCGCCGAAATAAAAGGCGTAGCGATCGGCATCGCCGATATGATAGCACTCGGCAAAACCGCGCTGAAAAGAATACCGCTGCACTTTCTGCATGCGAGCGAGCAAACGATACGCTTCGAAATCGCACGCTTCGAAAGTTTTGCCGCCGCAAGAAAGTTCAAGCGCGATAAACGGCTTTTCGCGGACAAGCCAATACGTTTTCACGTTGTAAGCGTTCGCTTCGATCGTAACGGTTTTCGCAAAAATCGAAAAAGTTAAAATTTTGCTTTTGCCGTGCGCGGCGCGATAAGGGCCAAAACCGACAAGTTTGCCGTCCGCCCGGATTTTATAGCACGAAACGCCCGCGATTTTTAATTGCAGCCGCTTTTTTTCGGAAAACGATTTACGCAAAGCGAGCGTGACGTTTTTTTCATTTTCAAGGGATTTCACCCAAAAACAACGCATAAGAAATAAATATTATTTTGCGCGCTTCCCGCCGCAGCGGGAAGCGTACAAAAAACTCTGATCAGCGATCATTAAGCAGAAGGTTTATCCTACACGTACTCGATATTTTTTACAGTAGCGGCTTATTCAGGAAGCGTAGCAACAAAATCTACATTTTTCACGCCATATACTGTGGCTGGCGTACCTGTTTTAGTTTTATCTTCGTATGCACCGTATCCATTTACATAAAAATCATTCCCTGTACGATTTGTGATTTGCACATAAAATGTATACCATTGTCCAGCTTGCAATTCAGAAAATGAACGGCGAGAACCGGTTGAATCGTAGCAAGCCACGCCTTTGCTTATTCCATTCAGAAACAGAAATATTTGCAGATGACGCACACTCATTATAAATTCTCATACCATCAAAATACGCGCCGCTCTCGTAGGCTTCGAATTTATAACTAAACTTCACGTAATTGATTTCCGCTGAAGCCGCGGCTACGTTTTTGATATGAATTCCGCAATCACCCCAGTTATTCCCATCTGTATTCGTGATTTTCACCGCTGCACCCGAGCCGTCAAAATAGTAGTACGCGCTGCCACTCACTCGCCAACCAAGAGAGATTTTTTCTTTCAAAGCATTAAGTTTTTCACTTTTTTCGTCAATCGCCATGAAGCTTACGTTTTTAATATAGCCGATAATTTCAGGGTGTTCTGTTGCAGCATCATAGTCGTTCTGCGCGAAAGCAAGATACACATCACCAGCTTTCGTGTCGCGATCGGTGATAGAAATATACATTTCATACCATTTTCCCGCAATGAGCTGCGCATACGCAAGCGAAGCCCCGTTTTCATCGTATACCGCTATGCCTTTATTACCCCATTCATTCGCCCAGATATTTATTTTGCTTTCCGCTATCAGCTGCACCACCGTTATAAATGAAAATCGTCTGACTTACATTCTCGTTTTCAAGCGCATCAAATTTAAAAGCAAATTTGAGATAATTATTTTCGCCGATATTGTTTTTTACCGCGAAATGCACCCCAACATTTCCCCAACCTTGAGAATCCTGCAATTTCACGTTGTTCGAAATTTTCAACACCGCGTCGTTGGTTTCTTCTTCGATATACGCCTTTGTAGTAAGCGAGCTTCCTGCCGAAACTTTTGTGTATAATTCTGCAATCTTCTCGTTTGTGGCATTGATTTTCACCGCGTAGGCGAATTTTCCGTCATACGCCGTAACTTTCACCGCGGCTTCGCCGATATTATCAAACGTGAGTTCCGTGCCGGATAAATCCGCGATTTTATCGCCGCTTTCCAGCTGAAACGCAAGATCTTCGGCGGTGATATCCGCAAAATAATCCGCCAGATTGATTTTCGCGCTAAGATCGGATATTGCAAGGCTCGCCGC
>CALARO010000216.1 GCA_937888935.1 uncultured Clostridia bacterium | reverse complement strand
GCATACCACACAAGCATGGTTTTGCCGTCTTTTTTGCCGATACCCGCAAAATTTTCGCTCTTGTCGCACCCGAAACGCACGCCGACATAGCTGTTTTGCGGCGTTTCCGCTGCGGAATAATACCATTTAAACGACAATTCAAACGTCTTTTCCGTTTCGGTATTCGCTTCTACGGCGGTATTCGACCGCAACCCCCGCCCGGCGGAAAGTCCCACGCGGTTTGCCGCGCCGCAATACACCGCGTTTTCGCCGTATCTGCCGCTGATCGTCCAGATTTTTTCGTTCTGCGATTCATCGGGATAGGCAAGTTCGTCGTGCGTGAACGCGCTTTCAAACGCCGTTTTTCCGTTCGCTTCGATTTGAAACGAAGTGACGTCGGCTTTAACGTTCTGCCCGCAAAAGGCGAGATACCCATCCGCCGAAACGCCGTCCGGTTCTTTCCCGTCCGCCGCGCCGTAGGTTACGATTTCTTCGGCGTTTTTTCCCGCCTCGCCCGCTAAAACGCGCATTTCGTAACTTCCGTTTTCGCGCTTTTTCAGATTGATTTGCACCGTGCAGAGATGATCGTTCGCCGAGTTCGCGCGAATCGCTTCCGTTTTCTCATTCTGTACGCGGTTTTGTTCCGCACTCGCGTCGTTCAATACGCCCGAAATATCGGCGGAATGAAGCGAAACAGACTTTTCTTCCAGCCGCAGCACGTGTTTTGCGCCCTTTGTGAAATCGCCCGCATTCTTATTGCCGAACGCCAACCCGAGCCAGCCGTTACCGCTCGTTTGCGTAAGAGTAAACGTGATATTGCAATCGCCTTCGATTTTATACTGTCTCAGCGTGACGGCGGGCCCCCATTCGTCGGCGAGATTCAGGCGCAGCACGTTGTATTGTTTCTGTAACGAAACGGAAGACTCGTCCGCGTTCCAACGGCGCGAATCAAGCGTTTGTGCGTCGAAATTATCGAAAAATATTCTTTCCGCCGACGTGGCGGCTTCGCACGTTTTCGTTTTTCCGACAGGAATACAAATCGCTGCCGCGGCGAAGCAACACGCCGAAAGAAGCGCGATCATTTTCGAATGTTTATTCTTCATTTTTTCTTTCTCCCCGTCCGTTTTTTCATGCAATCAATAGCTTACGTCGGGCGTAAGCTTATCAATCACGATTTTAGCGACGATCACGAGCGGCATATTGATTGTGGAAAACACCACGCCCGTTGCCGCCGATTGAATGATACTGTCTTCCGAGCCTTGCACCGCTTCGAAAATATACCAGCCCACCGTCATGTACTTATTCTGCGCGCCGCCCGAAAGCGCAAGCAACATCGGTTGCATCACGAACGACGAGCTTGACATTACCGCCGTAAGCACGAACACACCGATCGTGGGCATGATGAGCGGAATCGTGAAAAAGGTAAGCTCGCGCCAAAACCCCACGCCGTCTAACGTAGCGGATTCCACGATTTCAGCGGGAATCCGTTGCATTGCCCCGCACATTAAAATTACGTTTGAGCCGAGTCCCGCCCAGATACAAAATACGTAGATGATTTTCCAGAGATAATCGTTACCGAGCGATAGATACGATACCTCGCGCCCCGTAAGCTTATTCAGCATAAAAGCGAAAGGACCGAATTCCGCGGAAAACATATTCCGGAAAACCATTGTAAGCACCACGAGCGAAATCATCGACGGAAAATAGAAAAGCACGCGGAACAGCTTTTCGCCCGGCACTTTTTTATAAAACGCAAACGCCGTGATTACGGCAAGCGGCAAAATCATAAGATTGATCGCGATCGCCCGGAAAGAATTGAGAAACATCGCCCGATCCGCCGCGTTTTTACCCAAGATCATATTGCGGAAAATTTTCGCATAGCGTTCCGTTCCCCAGAACACGTATTTCCCCGTGGTGACGTCGAACCGCGAAAAAGTCAGGCGGAAAGTATCCGCATTGATATACAGCCAGAATACGAGAAACTGCAAAAGCGGGTACGCGAGCATCAGGGCTATGAAAATTTTTGTCCCCGTGCCGTTTCCGTATTTGCTTTTTCCTCTTTTTTGAATCGTTTCCATATTTTGCTCCGCTACCGCGCTTTATTCAAGACCCAGCGCCGCTTTCCAGGTGGGAAATTCTTTGCTTACCGCGTCGAACACGCTTTCGAAGCCTTCAGCACCCGTCTGCATAATCTCTTTTCCCGTAAGCGCAAGCATTTTTCTGCCCGCCGTTTCGCTGCCTACACCCGCGAATATCGTGGGACGTTTATACGTGAAAATTCTCGAATAATCTTTATAATCCGTATGGTTGCCGGGGTAGAGATACAAATTCACGTCGCTTTCCGTGTACATTTTAAAGCAACTCTTCTGAAATTCCGTCCAATCGTAGCCGTCTTTGCCTGCTGTGAGCGCAATGGGATCGTAATTGAACGGGCGCATACACCCCGTGCTTTTCGTGAACGCGAGAAGCTGTTCTTCGTTGCAAAGATACGCCAGAAACTCTTTCGCCAGCGATTTATTCGTGGCTTTCGAAGGCACGAACATAATATCGTCGCCGGAAACGAAATTGATTTTCGTATTCGTACCGTCTTCGTTTTTCATGCAGTTTTCGCTGTAAGGAATATTCATCATTTTCATCGTGAATTTTTCGTTACCGCCCGCGCCGATAAATTCTTTCATTTCGTTTTCGAGAAAGCTGCCGCCGAGAATCATCGCCGATTTCCCTTCCACGAAC
This sequence comes from uncultured Clostridia bacterium, assembly GCA_937888935.1. Taxonomy (GTDB): domain Bacteria; phylum Bacillota; class Clostridia; order Christensenellales; family Borkfalkiaceae; genus Scatosoma. The sequence goes on along the minus strand of CALARO010000216.1, from coordinate 587 downwards.
GCCTTTTCCGCTTCCTGAATGGTTTTTTCTTCTACGTTTGCCACGGAATGATTCCACGCGGCGTTTTTCGTGCCGCGATCTTTCACAATAATGCTTTCCCAGATATCAATCGCCTTTTGTATTCCCGTCTGCTTCCATACATCGGGCGAAGCGAAATCGAAGAAATCGTAAAACGAGCCTTCGCCTTCTATCCGCGATTCGTAAACGCCCTGCTGCTGCGCCCACCAAACGTAAATAGGAAATTCAAACCAGTTCCACCCTTCCGCGCCGCTCCACGAAAACGCGGCTACTCCTTCGTTGGCGGTTTCCACGTCCGAACAATACTCGATCAGCTCCGCCACCGTTTCGGGTGCGGCGTTCCATGTGCCTCCCGTAGAAGAACGCGGCGTTTTTTTCAGCATATCTTCGTTGTACACGATACTGCATTCAAGGCTCGCCCACGGCATTACGTAAGGATGATAATCTCCCTGCCCCGCAAGCCTTTGCATATAGCTCTTGTTCCGAGCTTCGGGCGAAAGATATTCGTCCACCGTCTTTTCGCCGCCGCTCGTGCGCACTTTCGACGCATACACTTCGTCGAGCGGTTC
>CALARO010000215.1 GCA_937888935.1 uncultured Clostridia bacterium | reverse complement strand
AGAATAAAATCACGGCATACGATAAGAGCGAAACCGCGCTTTCCGATGCGGAAGAAGTGATCGATCTTATCGAAGAAACGGGCGACGAAAGCCTGATTTCCGAGCTTGATTCCATGCTTTCCACCGCCGATAAAGACATTGAAGATATGCGTATCCGCGCCATTTTAAAAGGGCCTTACGATTCGCACAACGCGCTTTTAACGCTTCACGCGGGCGCGGGCGGCACGGAAGCTTGCGATTGGTGTTCTATGCTGTATCGTATGTACAATCGCTACTGCGAAAAAATGGGTTTCAAGGTGTACGAACTCGATCGCGAAGCGGGCGACGAAGCGGGCATCAAAAGCGTGGACTTCCGCGTGGAAGGCGAAAACGCCTACGGGTATCTGAAAGCGGAAATGGGAGTGCATCGGTTGGTGCGCATTTCGCCGTTCGACGCGAACAAACGCCGCCATACGTCGTTCTGCTCGCTCGAAGTAATGCCCGAAGTGGAAGACGACAACGAAGTGGAAATCAAGGACGACGATATCCGTATTGATATTTATCATTCGGGCGGCGCAGGCGGGCAGAACGTGAATAAAGTGGCTTCTGCCGTGCGTATCACGCACTTCCCTACGGGCATCGTGGTGCAATGCCAGAACGAGAGATCGCAGCTGCAAAATAAAGAAATGTGCTTTAACATGCTGCGTTCGAAGTTGCTCGAAAAGAAGATCGAAGAGCGGCAGGCGGAAGCGGACGCCATGAAAGGCGACGTAAAGAAAATCGAGTGGGGATCGCAGATCCGCTCATACGTTTTCTGCCCGTACACAATGGCGAAAGACCACCGCACGGGGTATGAAAAAGGCGATATTCAGGCGGTAATGGACGGGGATATACAAGGGTTTATTATCGACTACCTGAAACGTACGGTATAATGCGCGCATTATAAACGGCGCAATACTTTGTTGCCTTTACGTTTTTGCTTGCTCATTTACGCATAGTAAACTCGCGGCGCAAAATCCGCAGGCTTCGCGTCTTGCTTGTTTCTAATGTGCGCAAGCATTTGTGAGATAATTATGCAATAATTTAGCCTTCCCCCTGGAGAGAAAGGTAGCAACGAAGTTGACGAATGAGGGGCGGTAACAAAACCTTTCTGCGGTTTTAAACCCGCAAAAAAACAAATTTCAAAGAGGCAATTCAAAAAACAATGGCGATTCTTGCTACGGAAATTAAAAAAGAGCCGATCATATTAGGCATAGAATCGTCTTGCGACGAAACGGCGGCGGCGATCATTCGCGGCAGAAAAATTCTGTCGGACGAAATCGCTTCGTCCGCTTCCATACAGGCGGAATACGGCGGCGTAGTGCCGGAAATCGCTTCGCGCGCGCACATCGTCGCCGTCGATAAAGTGTTGGCGGCGGCAATCGAAAAAGCGCAGATCAGACCGGAAGAAATCGACGCGGTGGCTGTCACCTACGGCGCGGGGCTTCTCGGCGCGCTGCTCGTGGGCGTTTCGTTCGCAAAATCTTACGCTTACGCGCTCAAAAAACCGCTGATCGCCGTCAATCACATCCGCGGGCATCTTGCGGCGGCGTATCTTGCCGATCCCGCTTTAAAGCCGCCGTTCGTAACGCTTCTCGCAAGCGGCGGGCATACCGCGATTTTGTACGCGCAGTCCGAAACGGAATTTTCCTATCTCGGCGGCACGAAAGACGATGCGGCGGGCGAAGCCTTCGATAAGGCGGCGCGCGTTTTGGGCTTGCCCTATCCCGG
>CALARO010000214.1 GCA_937888935.1 uncultured Clostridia bacterium | reverse complement strand
GACGGGCAAAACGATGGACGAAGCGTTCGGCCTGATCGAAACGGTGGAAAAGACGGCGCAGATTTATATGCTTACGCTCGGGCATGTGGTAAACGAAATTCCGGACGAAGTGATCAAAGGCCTGGCGAAGCTTTGGAATCTGAAAATGCTCCCCGGCGTTTTAGATTAAACAGCCTTATTTCAAGGCTTCCCCTTTTCGCTTTTTCTCATAGGGGAGAAAAGCGCGAAAAAAATGGTCAGCCACTTCGTGGCTTCCCCTCGGGGGGAAGCTGTCGGCGAAGCCGACTGATGAGGGGCGCAGCACATTTCCATTGAAATTGTTCCGCGGAAAAATTTCAATGAGAGGGGCGCAGCATTCAAAACCAACAAAAAATTCGATCGGTTTTTCGAAAAAGTAATAAAAGTTGAAAAAACCGCCGAAAATAAAAAAACAATATGAAAGGAGAAAAACACAATGGCAAGAATCGTACTCAATGAAACAAGTTATCACGGCGCGGGTTGCAGATCCGAAATCGCGGGCGAGATCAAGCGCAGGGGCTTGAAAAAAGCTTTCGTCTGCTCTGATCCCGATCTCGTAAAATTCGGCGTCACCAAAAAAGTAACCGACGTTTTAGACGGCGCGAAAATTCCTTACGAACTGTATTCGAATATCAAACCCAACCCCACGATCGAAAACGTGCAGACGGGCGTAGCCGCATACAAGGCAAGCGGCGCAGACTGCATCGTGGCGATCGGTGGCGGCTCTTCGATGGATACCGCGAAAGCGATCGGCATTATCATCAACAACCCCGAATTTGCGGACGTGCGTTCTCTGGAAGGCGTTGCGCCCACGAAGAAACCCGCAGTACCCACGATTGCCGTACCCACCACGGCGGGAACGGCGGCGGAAGTCACCATCAACTACGTGATCACGGACGTTGAAAAGAAGCGTAAATTCGTCTGCGTAGACGTACACGATATCCCCGTTGTGGCGGTAGTCGATCCCGAAATGATGTCTTCTATGCCCAAGGGGCTCACAG
>CALARO010000213.1 GCA_937888935.1 uncultured Clostridia bacterium | reverse complement strand
CGGCAACGCCGATATCGGTCAGCTGCATTTATTATTCTCGCTTTTAAGCGATAAGGAGGGGTTGATTTCCACGCTTTTATCGCGTATGGGCGTAAACGTTTCCGCGCTGCTCGAAAGAACGCGCACCGAAATTTCGCGGCTTCCCAAAGTATCGGGCGGCGAGAAATACATTTCCCGCGCGCTCAACGATCTGCTTGAAAACGCCGAAACGTCCGCGGAACAGATGGGCGATTCCTACGTTTCCGTAGAGCATCTTTTCATGTCGTTTTTCGATAAGGGCGAAAGCGTTGTGAAGCGGCTTTTGAAAGAAGCGGGCGCAAGCAAAGAAACGTTTATGCAGGAGCTTGCCAAAGTGCGCGGCAATTCCCGTGTGGACAGCGAAAACCCCGAAGATACTTACGACGTGCTGAATAAATACGGCAGCGATCTCGTGGAACGGGCGCGGCAGCACAAGCTCGATCCCGTGATCGGGCGCGACGAAGAAATCCGCAGCGTAATCCGTATTCTTTCGCGTAAAACCAAGAACAACCCCGTGCTGATCGGCGAAGCGGGCGTGGGCAAAACGGCAATCGCCGAAGGACTTGCGATTCGTATTATGAAGGGGGACGTACCCGATTCATTGAAAGATCGCAAGGTATTTTCGCTTGATCTCGGCGCGCTGATCGCGGGCGCGAAATTCCGCGGCGAATTTGAAGAAAGATTGAAAGCCGTGCTTGCCGAAGTGAAGAAGTCCGACGGCAAAATCATACTTTTCATCGACGAGCTGCACACGATCGTGGGCGCGGGCAAAACGGACGGCGCGATGGATGCAGGCAACCTGTTAAAACCCATGCTCGCGCGCGGCGAACTGCATTGTATCGGCGCAACCACGCTCGACGAATACCGTAAATATATCGAAAAAGATCCCGCGCTCGAACGTCGTTTTCAGCCCGTTCTCGTGGGCGAACCCACGGTGGAAGATACCATTTCTATCCTGCGCGGCTTGAAAGAGAGATACGAAGTATTCCACGGCGTGAAAATTCAGGACAACGCCCTGATCGCCGCCGCCACCCTTTCCGATCGGTATATCACGGATAGATTTCTGCCCGATAAAGCGATCGACCTTGTAGACGAAGCCTGCGCCACGATCCGCACGCAGATGGAATCGAGTCCGGAAGAAATGGACGCGCTTTCGCGGCGGACGATGCAGCTTGAAATCGAAAAGAACGCGCTTTCGAAAGAGACCGATCCCGCTTCGAAAGAGCATCTGAAAGAGATTGAAAACGAGCTTGCGGAACTCAAAGAAAAATACGCCGCGTTGTCCACGCGCTGGGAAGCGGAAAAGCGGGATATCGCAAGCGTGCAATCGCTTCGCGAAGAGATCGAAAAATGCTCGGCGGAGCTTGAAAAAGCGCAGCGCGAGTACGATTTGCAGAAGGCTTCCGAGCTGCAATACGGCAAACTGCCCGAGCTGAAAAAGAAGCTTGAAGAAAGCGAGAAAAAGGCCGCGGCAGACGGCGCGGACGGCAACGGCGGCACGATTCTGCACGATAAAGTCACCGAAGAAGAAATCGCCGAAATCGTGGCAAAGCGCACGGGTATTCCCGTGGCGAAGCTGATGGAAGGCGAGAAAGAAAAGCTGCTTCATCTCGCCGATACCCTGCACAAACGGGTGATCGGGCAGGACGAAGCGGTGGAAGCCGTGGCGAACGCGATTCTGCGTTCCCGCGCGGGCATTGCCGACCCCGATCGGCCGATCGGCTCGTTTCTGTTCTTAGGCCCTACGGGCGTGGGCAAAACGCAGCTTGCGAAAACGCTGGCAAAATGCCTGTTCGACGACGAGAAGAACATGGTGCGTATCGACATGAGCGAGTATATGGAAAAGTATTCCGTTTCCCGTCTGATCGGCGCGCCCCCGGGATACGTGGGGTACGATGAAGGCGGGCAGCTTACCGAAGCCGTGCGCCGTCACCCGTACTGTGTGGTGCTGTTCGACGAAGTGGAAAAGGCTCACCCGGACGTATTCAACGTGCTTTTGCAGGTGCTTGACGACGGGCGTATCACCGACGGGCAGGGCAGAACGGTGAATTTTAAAAACACCGTGATTATTTTAACTTCCAATCTCGGCTCGCCCGCGATTCTCGAAGGCATCGACGAAAAGGGCAACCTTTCCGAAGAAGCGAAAAAAGAAGTGGAAGGACTTTTGAAAACGTCTTTCCGCCCCGAATTTTTGAATCGGTTAGACGAAATCGTGATTTTCAAACCGCTGCAAAAAGGCGAAATCGAAAAGATCGTAAAACTTTTCGTATCGTCGCTCAAAGACAGGCTCGCGGAAAAGCGACTGACTTTGGAAATTACGGACAAAGCGTGCGCATACCTTGCGGAAAACGGCTACGATCCGGTACTCGGCGCAAGACCGTTGAAGCGGTACGTGCAGCAGGCTGTGGAAACGCCGCTCGCCAAAGAGCTGCTCGCGGGCAGATTTTTGCCGGGCGATACGGTGAAAATCGACGCCGCCGATTCGGGTATCACGATCACCAACCCGAAAAAATAAGCCTTAATTCATAACGCAACGCTCTCGCGCAAACTTCCGCGCGGGGGCGTTTTTGTTCGCTTTTTTATTTGTGCTTTTCTTTGCGCTTTTTTGCGTATTTTTTTGCGGTTTTCATAATCGGACGAGCGGCGGCATACGATAAACAGAATAAATCCCCGCACGGAGGGCGCGATATGTCTTTAAACGCACGGAAAAACGCAGGCACGCAGGAAAAAAACGGCGCATTTTTCGGGTTGACCGAAGAAGAAGTGAAGCTTTCGCGCGAAAAATACGGCGAAAACGCGCTGCAACGCCGCAAGAGAAAAGGCTTTTTCAGGCAGTATCTTTCCGCGTTTTCCGATCCGATCATCCGAGTTCTTTTAATCGCGCTCGCCGTCAATTTAATCTTTTTCATCAAGAGCAAAAACGTCACCGAAACGGCGGGAATCGCCGCGGGGGGGTTTCCTTCCTCCCTTCGTTTCACCCATTCGGGA
>CALARO010000212.1 GCA_937888935.1 uncultured Clostridia bacterium | reverse complement strand
TGTCGGTGGCGTTTGCGGGCGTTATCGTTGCCGTGAGAATTTCCGTTTCGTCCACGTGCAGCGAAACTTCCGATTTGTTCAGCGAAATGCCGCTGACATGCACCGTTTTCGGCTTCCACTTGCAGTATACGTTCATATCGCTCGAAAGGGGGGCGTCTAAAAGCGAATTTGCCGTAAAGGGCGTTTGCCAGGTATCTTTATCCCAGTACCAGCCGTCGAAGTCGTAATCGTCTTTCGTGGGGTTTTCGGGCATTTTGATGATTTCTTCGCCGTTCGTGTTCAAAGTAGCATACACCGCGCCGTCCACAACGAAATTCACCTTGAATTCCACTTTGCTGCAAGCGGAAAAAGCGAATAAGCCGCAGAAAATCGCCACGATCGCCGCAATCAGGTTAACAAAACGTTTTTTCATACCTTTTTCTCCTTTGGTTTCGCGTTATTCCTTTATTCCCATTCGGGAATAACGCGAAATCGGGGGCGCGCCCCCGTTCTTCCATATTTTTCTTATATTATATCACTCTTTTTTTAATATTGCAAGCATTTAAACAAACTTTCAAAAAATTTTTTACTATTTGCAGCAGCGACGGCATTACCCGCAGCTCAGCCGCGCGCGAAAAATTCCGCCTTTTTCGCAATGATTTCGTCAATCTTTTCTATGTACGTTTTCAAGTCCTTCGGCGAGGCGTACCGCGTGATTTTTCCATCCGAAAACGTCACTTTTTTCGATACGGCGTTCGCACCCGCGGCGATATTATCCGCGATTTCTTCCATCACGTCTATGTTGTACACACATTCCGCGCCGCGCTTCGCCCAGCCTACGTTCTCGTTGTTGCCCGCCTGATACTTCTGCCGGTACATATAGTACGGGCGATACCCGTTTTCGGGCAGCATCTGCCGCGATTTCGCCACCATTTCCGATACCACGGGCGCGTCTAAATAGCTCGTTTCTTCTTTCAGCTTCGCCCCCGCTTTCAGGCACAGGCAATGCACCGTGATATTTTCGGGCGCAAGCCGCACCGCCGCCCCCAAAGACTTTTCAAAATCCGCAAGCGTTTCGTCCGCCAGCCCCGCTATCAGGTCCAGATTTATCTCGAAATTGTATTTTGCGGACATCTCAAACGCCCGGTATACGTCCGCCGCCGTGTGCTTGCGCCCGATTTTTTGTAAAGTTGTATCCGAAAAGCTCTGCGGATTGATACAAATGCGCGTTACGCCGTGATCTTTCAAAAGCCGCAACTTGTCTTCGGAAAACACGTCCGGTCTGCCCGCTTCCACGGTATACTCGCACCCGTTTTTCCGCAACCTGTCCACGGCGCAAAGCACTTTTTCAAGCTCGGCGCAGTCCACCGCGAACGGCGTGCCGCCGCCGATATACACGCTGCGCAGATTTTTGATAACAGGCGCGCTTGCCGCGATTTCCTTCGTTAAACAATCGAGATATGCGGGCAGAAAACCGCGCGTTTTATCAATGGGCGCGGTGATGAACGAGCAGTATTCGCACTTGCTCGGGCAGAACGGCAGCGAAACGAAATAATCGGCGTTTTTCTCGTCCTTTTCGTAAATTCCGCGCTGCGCTTCTAAAATTTCGCCCGTCAGCGCGGTGTTTTCCGCCGAAACGCACATAAAATCGAACAGTTTTTTAAAATCTCTGTCCGCTTCCGCTTCGCGATAGGCAAGTTTCGTGGGTCTTATCCCCGTCAGCGCGCCCCACGGCATCGTTTCGCCGTACTTTTCGCTTAAAATCCGATACAATCTCAGCTTCGCAAACAACTTTTCTTTGCGCTTGAATTCAAGCTCGCCCGAAAATTCCGCCCTGTCTTCATAGGCATATTTCACACCGTCCACTTCAAACGCGTTTTTAAATACGCCGTTTTCGTAAGCAAACGAGTGCGTAAGCGTATCGGGGCGCGACTTGAAAAGCCGCGCCACGTCGTATAATTCATTTTCAAGAAATGTACAATTTGTAACCATTTTTATTCAAAACTCCGCGCACTACCCCCGCCGTTTCGGCAAAAGTCTTAAAATTTACGAAAGCGTCGTCAGACGGTTTACGTCGTAAATCCGCTTATCCGAACGCAGTTTTTTAATGAGCAGATCCATTTCCGAAACGTCGGTAAGGCGAATGGAAGCTTCGAGAACGGCGTCGTGATTTCTGTCGATTCTGCCGTTCACCGAAGTGATCGAAAGCTTCATATCCGAAACCACCAGCGAAAGCGCGGAAAGCGCCGCGCCCTGATCGCCCGCGCGGATAATGATATTCGCGTTATACAGTTGCTTTTCCGCGCCTTCTTTGCGCCGCTCGGCGGGCAGCAGGCGTTCCGGTTCGATTCCGCGCACGTTCGAGCAGTCGGCGCGGTGAATCACCACCCCGCGCCCGCGCGAAGTAAATCCCACGATTTTATCGCCGGGTACGGGCGAGCAGCACCCCGCAAACCGCACCAAAAGTCCCGATTGACCGTTTACGAGAACGCCGCCGGGCGTGCGGATATTCCCGCCGCTCGTATGCACTTCGAAGGGCTTGGGCATCTCTTTTTTGTAGAAATCGATCAGCTTGTATAATACCTGCCCCACGGTGACCGAGCCGTACCCCACCGCCGCGTACATTTCTTCGGGCGAAGCGAACGAAAACCGCTCGGAAATCCGCTTGAAACTCTCGTCAGTAACGAGCTGCGAAAGTGTGTAGCCTTTTTTCTTCGCTTCTTCTTCGAGTTTCGCCTGACCGTCGCGGATGTTCTCTTCTTTCAGCTCGTTCTTGTAAAACTGTTTGATTTTGGCTTTCGCGCCCGAAGATTTGATAAATTTCAGCCAGTCGCGCGAAGGGCCTTTCGAGTTTTGCGAAGTGATGATTTCCACCACGTCGCCCACTTGCAGCACGGTGGAAAGCGGCACGATTTTAGAATTGACGCGCGCGCCCGTGCAGCGGTTGCCCACTTCCGAGTGAATGGCGTAGGCGAAATCGACGGGGGTAGCCCCGGGCGGAAGCGTGATCACCTTGCCGCGCGGCGTGAAAACGAGCAGCTCTTCGCTGTAAAGCTCGGTTTTCAAAGCGTCGAGAAACTCGCGCGAATCTTTCATCGTGCTTTGCCATTCCACCATTTCGCGAAGCCAGGTTAAGCGGCTTTCGAAATTCGTGTTCTGATCCTGCGTTCTGCCTTCTTTGTACTTCCAATGCGCCGCGATACCGAATTCGGCGATCCGATGCATCTCTTCCGTGCGGATCTGAATTTCAAACGGCTGACCGAACGACGTCATCACCGTGGTGTGCAAAGACTGATACTTATTCGGCTTGGGGTTGGCGATATAATCCTTGATGCGCCCGGGCAGCGGCGTCCACTTTTCGTGAATCGCGCCCAGCACGGCGTAACATTCTTTCACGTCTTTCACGATCACGCGCACCGCCGTAAGATCGTAAATCTGATCGAACGTTTTGCCCTTGTTTTTCATCTTTTTGTAGATGGAATAAAAATGCTTCGGGCGGCCGAACACTTCGCCTTCGATGCCGTCCGCTTTCATCAGATCCTTGATCTGTTCCACGATGTCCGCCACGAACTGCCGCCGCTCGGAAAGCTTTTCGTTGATATGCACCAAAAGATACTGATACGCTTCGGGATCAATATATTTCAGGCACAGATCTTCCAGCTCGCTCTTCACGTGCGAAATACCGAGCCTGCCCGCAAGCGGCGTGTAAATTTCCAGCGTTTCGTGCGCCATCGCCTGCTGCCGCTCGGGCGAAAGATAGGCAAGCGAACGCATGTTGTGCAGCCTGTCCGCAAGCTTGATGATGATCACGCGGATATCTTTCGCCATCGCCACCACGATTTTGCGGAAGTTTTCCGCTTCTTCCTGTTCCTTGCTCTCGAAAACGATTTTATTCAGCTTCGTAACGCCCGCTACAAGCTCTTCCACTTCTTCGCCGAACTTCTCGCGGATATCTTCTTCCGTGGCGGGAGTATCTTCCACCACGTCGTGCAGAAACGCCGCCGCCACCGTGGGCGCGTCCAGTCCCATGTCCATCAGAATATTCGCCACGGCGCACGGATGCACGAAATACGGCTCGCCCGAGGCGCGCTTCTGCCCTTCGTGCATCTTTTCCGCATAATCGTATGCGACAGTCACAAGCTTCTTGTCTTTTTCGTTGTCGTAAGTCGCTTCGATCTTCGCCCGCGCTTCCGCCACCGCGTTTCCGCTCTTTCCGTCCGAATTCATAAGTCCTCCGCTGCTTTCGGCAGTTTTTCAAAATCTCTTCGTTCCGCAAAAATTTCCCGTTCGGTTACACCCGTTCCCGCCTTTCTTAGCCGAATGGAAACAAGCTTGTTTTCATTCGGCTACGATTGTAATTCTTCCGTTTGCCTTTCTTTTTCCCGCTTTTCTTCCGTCAGTTTCCGCACCGCTTCGTAGAGTGCCGAGCGCGAAAGCTCCGTCTTTCCGCCCTGATACAGCGTGGGCGCGCCGAACGAAAAATCAAGAATGCCCAGCTCTTCAAACACCCGCGCCGCAAACAGAAACTCTTTCTTGTCGTACCCGAACGCGCCGCTTCTTTCCGTCATCGCGCGCGCGTTTTCGCCCTGCAACGCCGCCGCGTTGTTCCTGATCGCGGTGAACATTTTCACCAGCTCGCCGCGTTCCGCGTTCAAGCTCTCGAATAAGCTTTTGCCGTCTACGTCCTTGTTGTAATACGCGTGCTTGCCCGCGCCGTACGCCCCCGCAAACGCAAGCGGCGTATCGAGATACACGATCGTTTCAAACCCCGATAAGTCCACGTCGGCAAGCGGCGACAATAAAAGCACGTTGCCCACGTTCCGCGAAGACGGATAGAATAAATCGCACGGCATGTCCGCAAGATACGGGTATTTTTTCAGCACGGATAAATCGGAAGCGATCAGGCACAATCCCCAGTCGCTTTCCGCGCGTTTCTTCGCGATCAGCTCGCGCGTTTCTTCGCCGGAAATCGGCTTCGGCTCGCCTCTACCCCCGTCATTTTGCTTTTCGTCGCCTGAAATCGCCGCGCCGTAAAAGCCGTCGATCGCCGAAGAAAGCGCGGTGAAATCGGTGTTTTTGCCCGACCTGCCGTCGTACACGAAATCGCGGATAAACCCTTTCACGTACTCTCGCCCCTTGTATTCGGAAACGTTCAATTCGAACACAAACGTTTTTTTCACGTCGCTGTCGATCACGGGCAGGTGCTTCGCGCCCGAAAAATACATAAAATCGAGATACTCGTTTTTCATGGCAAGGTGC
>CALARO010000211.1 GCA_937888935.1 uncultured Clostridia bacterium | reverse complement strand
TATCTGAAAGGCTGCCGTATCGGTTTCGACGCGGGCGGAAGCGACAGAAAAGTGAGCGCGGTGGTAGACGGAAACGTGGTGTATTCCGAAGAAGTGGTATGGAATCCGAAAGTCACGGAAGATCCGCACTATCATTACAACGAGATTTTAACGGCGATGAAAACGGCGGCTTCGAAGATGCCGCGCGTAGACAGTATCGGCGTATCTTCGGCGGGCGTGTACGTAGATAATAAAATCATGGTGGCTTCGCTGTTTATCAAAGTGGATAAAAAGAAGTACGGCGATTATGTGAAGAATATGTACATCAACGTAGCCAAAGAGATGGGCGCGCCCATCGAAGTGGCGAACGACGGCGACGTAACCGCGCTTGCGGGGGCGATTGATCTGAACGACAACGAAGTGCTGGGCATCGCCATGGGAACGAGCGAAGCCGTGGGGTATATCAATAAAGACGGCGGCATCAACGGCTGGCTTTCGGAACTCGCGTTTGTGCCGGTGGATTTCAACGAAGGCGCGATGCAGGATGAATGGAGCGGCGATTTCGGCGTAGGCTGCAAGTATTTCTCGCAGGACGCGGTGATCAAGCTTGCGGAAGCGGGCGGCTACAAATTCGAAGCGGGGTTAACGCCGGCGCAGAAGCTGAAAGTAGTGCAGAAGCTGATGGAAGAAGGCGATCCGCTGGCAAAGCAGATTTACGAAGACATCGGCGTATACCTTGCCTACACCATTCCTTTCTACGCGAAATTCTACGAAATGAAGCACATTCTTCTTCTCGGCAGAGTGATGGGCGGCAAGGGCGGCAACGTGGTACTCGATACCTGCAAAAAGGTGCTTGCTTCCGAATTCCCCGAGTTTGCGGGGCTTGACGTATCGTTGCCGGACGAATCGAGCAGGCGCGTCGGTCAGAGCATCGCCGCGGCTTCCTTGTATCCCGATTTATAATAGCGAAATCGCATAACGGCACATCTCGCGGCTTGATCTGCGCGCGCCCTTGCTCATTTACGTATGGCTTTTAAATAAGGCGATAATTTAGCCTTCCCCCCGGGGGGAAGGTGGACAAAGCAAGACTTTGGACGGATGAGGGGCGTAGCCCATTTTTGATTTTCTGAATATTTCGGAAGAAATTTCTGAAAATCAAGGGGCGTAGCCCATTTTTGATTTTCTGAATATTTCGGAAGAAATTTCTGAAAAATCAAGGGGCGTAGCACATTTTTGATTTTCTGAATATTTCGGAAGAAATTTCTGAAAAATCAAGGGGCGTAGCACATTTTTGATTTTCTGAATATTTCGGAAGAAATTTCTGAAAAATCAAGGGGCGTA
>CALARO010000210.1 GCA_937888935.1 uncultured Clostridia bacterium | reverse complement strand
AAGCGAAACGTAATCCACGCCCGAGCCTTCCACGGTGAACGTGATCGCGGGCAAGCCGTAATACATCGCTTCCGCCAGCGCAAGACCGAACGCTTCGTTTTTGGTAACCGACGGAAAGCAGAAAATATCCGCCGCGAGAAGATACGCTTTCAGTTCGCCGTCAGAAAGTCTGCCCGTAAAGACGACTTTGCTATCCCCCGCCGCCTGTTTTTTCAGTTCGTCCGTCAAAGGGCCGCTGCCGCCGATACACACCGCGTAGTTTTCGCCAAGGTACTTCGCCGCGCCCACAAGGTGGTTAAGTCCCTTATACGGCACGTGCCTGCCGAGCGCGAAGCAAAGAATTTTGCCCGCGTATTTCTCTTTGAGTTTCGCCGCCGCGGCTTTGTCTTCGTCCGTCGGCGCAAGGCGCACGGTGTCCGCGCAGCTCGGCAGCACGCGGCATTTCTCTTTGAACGCCGAAAGAAATTTGCTGCCCGCTATGTAATTGGGACTTGTGGCGATCACGGTTTCGGCGCGGCGCAGCAGCCGTTTCGATTGACCCGTAAAGAAAAGTTTTAAAAGTTTCTGCTTGAAAATATCGAGATGCCACACGAGCAGCAGCCGGATTTCCGGGTGCTTTTTCAGCTGCTTTAAAAGGTAACGCGCCGCCAACGGGTTGGGGTAGTGAAACATCACGAGATCGGGCTGAAATTCTTCGATTTCGCGCTTTAAATTTCTGCCGTACGTAAACGAAAGCGACTGTGAAGCCACCTTGGCAAACGATTTGCAGCGCGTCACCCGCACGCCGTCGATCTCTTCGCGCAAATCGCCGCCCTTATCGGCGCGGAAACAGAACACGCGCTGCTCGCAATCTTTCACGCCCGCCCGCCGAAAGGCGTGCGCGTAATCGCGCGACGTCTGCTCGATGCCGCCTACGTGCGGATAATAATAGCTCACCACCTGCAAAATTTTCATTCGTTTTCTTCCCGTTTACAGCAAAAACGGAAAACGCTGTGTTCCGCCGTTTCCGTTTTTCGCGCCGCCATTTTTACGTTGCCGCCGTTACTTTTTTTATTTCGCGCCGTCGCGCCGAAGCACGGCGAAAAAAGTGATAAAAATCGTTCTGATGTCCAGCCAGATCGAGCAATGATCCACGTAGTAAAGTTCGAGCGTCTGCCGTTTTCCGCTTTCGTAGGTGCAGTTGCTTCTGCCGTGCGCCGTCCACCAGCCCATCAGTCCCGGCTTCACCGAAGTAAATTTTTCCGCCGCCGCGCCGTACTTGCTTTCCAGCTCGTCGCGCATCAGCGGGCGCGGACCTACAAACGAAAGCTTACCGATAAAAATATCCCAGATCTGCGGCAGCTCGTCAAGCGAAGTGGTACGCAGAAATCTGCCGATTTTCGTAATGCGCGGATCGTCGTCGATTTTAAATTCTTTTTCGTATTGTTTGCGCTGCTCGTCCGTCAGCGTTTCGTCCAGCTTATCCGCGTCGCGCTTCATGCTGCGGAATTTCGCAATGTAAATATCCTTGCCGTTCTTGCCCACGCGCGCGTGCTTGTAAATCACCTTGCCGCCGTCGCTGCACTTCACCGCCAGCGCGAGAATTAAATACAACCACGAAAACGCCACTAAAATCACCGCCGAAAACACGATGTCGAACAGCCGCTTGATACAAAGATAGCACCCGAAGAAAAATTTATTCCGCTTTCTGATTTCCGCCGGAAACGCCGGCGCGTCCTGCGCGGTTTCCCGCCCTTCTTTCGCAGTTTCTTCCGCGGTTTCTTTCGCTTCCGCGTTCGCCGCCGTTTCCGCGTTCGTCTGCGGCGTTTTTAAAATATCTTCTTTGGAATTTGCGGCGATTTTCCGTTTCGCCGATTTTTTCTCTTCGCCGCCCGTATTTTCAATCGGCGCAAAACGGCGTCCGATCTCTTCCGTCGTCGCCTCGTCTTCGCCCGTCAGGCAGCAATCCGCCTGATCGTATGGTATTGTCCGTTCAGCCATAGCGTTGGTACGCTCCTGTTTTTTCGTAATGTTGCGGCGCAAAAACCGCTTTTTCGCCGGGTTGCCCCCGCTCGTTTTTAAAAGCCGCGCTTTCCCCTTATCCTGCGCCCTATTCATTATAACATATCAAAACGCGGTTTGTCAAGGCTTTCCGTCGGATTTTCGCTATTTTCCCGTTCTGTGAAAACGGCGCAGAAACGTGCGAAAATCGTTCGGTTATTCGGCGAATTTTCTCAGAAAACTCATCTCTGCCCCGTCCGTTTTGTAACTTACGAGCGTATCGAGCTGCACGTTGTGTATGCTTTGAAAAATATTATCTTCCACCGAAGGAATTTCTTTTTTTAAATCGGCGATAAGTTTTTTCACGCGTTTCCGCGCGGAAAACACCTGCTCGTTCGCCGTGCTTTCGGTGAATTTGCACGCGCACGCGATAAAATCCAACCCGTTGCCGTCGCGCCAGCGCAGCACGCTTTCTTCCGTGATGCAGTACATCGGGCGGATGAGTTCCAACCCTTCGAAATTTTTGCTTTTAATGCGCGGCAGCATGCCTTGTATCTGACCGCCGTACAGCATCGCCATCAGCGTGGTTTCGATCACGTCGCTCTTATGATGCCCCAGCGCGATTTTGTTGCAGCCGAGTTCTTTCGCCTTCGCGTAGAGATACCCGCGCCGCATGCGCGCGCACAGATAGCACGGCGAATCGCCCGCCGCCGCCACCGAAGAAGCGAATACGTCCGTTTCGAAAATCTCGATCGGAATTCCGAGAAGCCGCGCGTTGTCTTCGATTTTGCGGCAATTTTTCTCGTTGTAGCCGGGATTCATCACGATAAAGCGCA
>CALARO010000209.1 GCA_937888935.1 uncultured Clostridia bacterium | reverse complement strand
TTTTTTCTTCCCCGCCGCCGCCCCCGCGCCCCCCCGCCGTATCGTACAGACGAAACCGCACGCCGTCCAGCTCGATTTCGCCTTCCACCGCGTCGCGCGTAGTGCCTGCCGCCGAAGATACAATCGCTTTATCGTAGCCGAGCAGCCGGTTTAAAATCGAGCTTTTGCCTGTGTTCGGCTTGCCGCAGATCGCCACCGTCACGCCCGTTTTCGCGCGCCTGCCCGTGCCGTACCCCGCAAGCAGCACGCTTATGCCGTTCTTCGCCTTTTGCAGCGCGGCGCGCACTTCTTCGCGGCTCTCTTCTTCCACGTCTTCTTCGGGATAGTCCACGCTCGCGCCGATCGAGGCAAGCGTGTTTTTCAAGATATCCTGAATTTCGTGCACCCGTCCCGTCAGCTTTTCGTTGTATAAAAGATACCCCGCGCGGATTTCCGCTTCCGATTCGCCGTTTATAAGATCGGCTACCCCTTCCGCAGAAGACAACGAAAGCTTGCCGTTCAGAAACGCGCGTTTCGTGAATTCGCCCCGCCCCGCGGGCGCAGCCCCCAAAGCGAACGTGCGCTTTAAAATTCCCGTCGCAACCCCTTCGCCGCCGTGGCATTGAAATTCCACTACGTCTTCGCCCGTGTACGAATACGGTGCTTTGAAATACACGCACAGTCCGTAATCGGAAAAGCCGTCGCACAAAATATCGCCCGGGTACATCCGGTACGGCTGAAAATCTTTCACCGCAACCTTCCCGCGCGGGCGAAACATTTTTTCCGCGATTTCAAGCGGACTTTCCCCGCTGATCCGTATAATCGCGATGCCGCCCTTGCCGTGCGGCGTGGCGATCGCCGAAACGTTTTCCGAAAACATTTTTCTCACCATGCCTTTGCCCGCCAACCCCGCGCAAGAATCGGAAAAAAGCCGAAAAAAACTCTCACGCGCGCGAACAATATAATAATAAGTATAATTTTTAATTATATCTATTATAGCACGGCGAACGCCCGCAAGTAAAGCGTTTTAAAGGCTTTGCGCATAAAAAAATTATCGGGAACGACATTTTTGCCGCCCCCGATCATAAACTTTCTGTTTTTTTCAGCCGTCGATATCCGAGAAAGGCGAATCGCCGCCGTCATTCCCGCGATTTCCGCCCGAAGCGTTGCCTTTGCCCGATCCGCCCAGCTCGGAAAAAGGCTCGTCGGAAGGGTTGCCCGCGCCGCCGTTTTCGCCGTTTTCGCGGAAAGGATCGTCGCTGCCCGTCGAACCGTAATTTCCGCCGCCATAGCCGCCGTATCCGCCGCCGTAAGGGGTATTATTGTAGCCGCCGTAGCTGCCAAACCCGCCGTAACCGCCGCCGGGCGCGCCGAAGCGGCGATAATACGCTTCGCGCTGCTTTTTCACATACGCCGCGTAATCAATCGGCTGCTTGTTTCTCAGCACAAACACAATAATCGGGAACGACGCGGGAATAAAGAGCGCCACCAGCGAAAGCCACGTAAACGCACGCGGCGCGTATCTTCTGAACAGCGCGGAAGATACAAGGAAAAGAAAAATCGAATACAGCAATTCCGCAATGGATAAAATCAGCGAAGCGACGTCTTCGTAAGAAATTAAAAACGCGGCTAATTTGCTCGAAGGCGTATTGCCGTCCACGGTTTTGAAGCTATAACTGATCACCCGCCCCGTAGCGGCGTCCGTTATGGGGTGCAGCACGTAATTGTAATGCAGCGTCACTTCGGAAAACATCGTAAACGCGCCCGCAAGCACGGCAACGATCTGCGTTACCATCACGAATACGCCGACGTGCTTCATTCTCTGCCCGAAAAGGCGCGTATCCCCCGCAAGCCGCCCCGCGTAAAGCATATTCACGAACGGAATAAACGCCAGATACCGCTTTTCGATATTGCGTTTTTTCGCCATCGCGAAAAGCCCGAATCCGAGCCAAATTTCCAGAGCGAGCCACACACCCACACCCGCCGAAATTGCGACGGCGTACAGTTTCACGTTCGCGTGCAACGCTTCCGTTCCTTTCGCGTAAAGGAAAATCGTAATAATAGAATCAAAAATGCGATAAATAATCATAACCTTGCCTTCCTGTATTTTGTTTCTTATTTTCTCGCGTTATTCGTTTTGAATACCGAATAAATCATAGCCGTAATCCACATTGAAAAGCGTTAAGCCTTTCGCGGGCATCGTTTTATCGAGAAGCTCGCGCCTGCCCGTTTCAAACGCCTTTTTCAAACTTTCCGCCGTGCGCTTCCCTTCCGCAAGAGCTAAAATTTCGCCCGTCATCGTGCGCACCATGTTGTATAAAAAACCGTTGCCCGTCACGTAAATTTCAATTTCCCGCAGCGTATCTCCCGCCGCGCCGATTTTCGAAATTTTCTCTTCCGCTTCAATCGAATACACGTGCCGCACGGTGGTTTTCACGGAAGAATTTGCCGCGCAGAACGCCTTGAAATCGCGTTCTCCTTCGCAAAGCTTTGCCGCCGCGCGCAAACTCTCAATCGCGGGCGCGTTCTTTAAATACGCCGCGTACCGCTCTTTCACGGGCAGCCGCTGCGGAAAAACGTACAGCGAATACCGG
The DNA here is from genome assembly GCA_937888935.1 of uncultured Clostridia bacterium. Lineage (GTDB taxonomy): Bacteria > Bacillota > Clostridia > Christensenellales > Borkfalkiaceae > Scatosoma. The sequence goes on along the minus strand of CALARO010000209.1, from coordinate 1,646 downwards.
TACGTCTTTTTCTTCGCCGCGCGGTTTGCGTCGAACCCATCGCGCGCCGCCCCGCTTTTTAACACGGAAATATCTTCGGGCAGAAATTTATTCAACGCTTCGGGAAATTTTTCGGGCGGAAGCGTAAGGTCCGCGTCGAAATGCACGATCTGCGAAAGCGCATGCACGCCCGCGTCCGTTCTGCCGCTCGCCGTCACCGATACGCGCGTTTTAAACGCCGAAAAAAACGCGTTTTCCAATACTTCCTGCACGCTCAGCGCGTTTTTTTGCCTCTGCCAGCCCGCATAGTCCGTGCCGTCGTAGGCAATCGCCGCCACATACCGCATGTTCTCGCCCCTCCTTCAAAAAATTTCTCATGCTTTCCCCTTCTTCTCTTATCTCACTCGCGCACGCTCATACGTTCCACGCGAAATTTACGCGTAAAATCACCACGCCCGCTATCATCGCCGCACCAAGCAAAAACACCGCTACATCCCGCGCCGTGAAGCGCAGTTTTTTATACTTCGTGCGCACCTTACTGCCCGAATAGCAGCGCGCGTCCATCGCGTCGCCAAGCTCGTCCGCCCGGCGGAACGCGCTGATCAGAAGCGGAATCAGCACGGGAATCAACGCTTTCACGCGCTTTACGAGTCCACCCGTTTCGAAGTCCGCCCCGCGCGCTTTCTGCGCCGACATAATCCGCGCCGTTTCGTCCGATAAAATGGGAATAAACCTGAGCGCAATCGACATAATCAGCGCAAGCTCATGCACGGGAAAACGCACCCATTTAAGCGGGGTAAGCAAACTTTCGAGTCCGTCCGTAAGCGATACGGGCGAAGTGGTGACGGTAAGCAGCGAAGAGCCGCAAACGAGCAGCACGAGCCGCGCCGCCAGAAACAGCGTGGAATATAAGCCCTGCTTCGTGATCGTGATAATGCCCCACGTAAAAATCGGATCGCCGCCCTTATAGAAAAACAGGTTGATAATCACGGTGAAAAGCAATAAAAACAGCACGCCTTTCACGGAAGCAAGCACCTTTAAAGGCGAAGCTTTCGCCGCCGCCAAGCAAAGAATCAGGGCAACCGCCACCGCCGCAAGACCAAGAAAGTTTTTCGCGAGAAACACCGCCGTGATATACGCGATCAGTAAAAGCAATTTCCCGCGCGGATCGCACTTATCCGCAAACGAATTCGTAGGCACGTACCTGCCGAAGGTGAATTTACTCATTTTCTTCACCCCCCGCCGTGCCGTTTGCTACGCCGCCGTTTGCGCCGCCGAGCGCGCAAACCGCGTTCACAAACCCTTTTTCGGTGAGATCGCTCGGCGCATGCACGCCGATTTTTTCAAGCTCGCGCGAAATTTTCGCCGTCACGGGAATATCGAGACCGAGCGAATACAGCGCGTCGGCATAGTCGGTAAACAGTCGCTTCGGCGCGTCGCAGTACGCGATTTTTCCTTCGGAAAACACCGCCGCGCGATCGCACGATTCCGCGATCTCGTCCATATCGTGCGAAACCACAATCACCGTTTTGCACCAATCGGAATGTACCTTTTTCAAAAGCGCGTCGATCTCTTCTTTGCCGAGCGGATCAAGTCCCGCCGCCGGCTCGTCCAGCACGAGAATTTCCGGTTTCGTAACGATCACGCCGGCAATCGCCGCCCGCCGT
>CALARO010000208.1 GCA_937888935.1 uncultured Clostridia bacterium | reverse complement strand
CGCGAAGCACGATGCGGCAGTCCGCACGGTTTTCTTTGAGATAAAGCGTTGCGCCTTCCGTTTCGATTTTCAGCGCGCCGCCGATCTCTTCGGTTTTATACGCTTGCGGCGGCATATTCCGAAACCACACGGAAAGCGTTGCGCCGTCGCGGAATTTCTTATTTTCGCTGCGTTCCAGGCGGAAAAGCCTTGCGCTAAGTACGGTTACGCGGTAATTTTTCCATAAAATCACGTTCTTCGCGTTCGCCAAAGGCGCGGTTTTTGCAATGAGATGTTTATCGAGCATATTTTTTCTCCTTATGTTTTATTTCAAGCGCAATGCGCGCTCACTTTTTATTTGACAGAAATTTTTTCTTTGCGCGGTAGAAAGTATTCAGCGAATTAAAACCGCAATCGAGCGCAATGTCGGTAACGCCGCGGGCCGCCGAATCGTCCATGCGTTTCGCCGCTTCCTGCACGCGCAGACGATTAAGATAATCGGAAAACCGCATCCCCGTGTATTTATTGAACAGCATCGAAAGGTAATTTTTCGAATACCCGAATTTTTCCGCCGCGCTTTCCACGGAAATATTTTCCGCATAATGCTTATCGAGATACCGCAAAAGATTGATGATAATTTTTTCGGAAGCTTTGTTTTCGCACGATTTCAAAGGATACAACCGCGCAAACGCGCCGAGAAATAAATCTATCATGCCGCACCTTTCGCAGCGGGAAAGCGAAGAAAAATTTCTCACGCATTTTTCCACGAAGCCAAATATTTCTTCCGTGCGTTCGCCGCGGTTTTCCAGAACGTAATCGAATTGCTTTTCGCCGAATTCTTCTTCAAACGCCCGTTTATAATTCGAGCCGAACACAAGCGAAAAACAACGATTTTTCTCTTCGCCCGCGCCGTAATGCACCACGAACCCGGGAATAAACAGCACTTCGCCCGCCTTTACAACAACTTCTTCGCCGTCGAGCAGAAGTTTCAGTTTGCCTTCCGCAACGAAAATAAATTCCCAACTGCTGTGAAAATGCAAAGCGCAGCAGAGATTTTGCACTTCGCGGCAATAAAAATAGTCCGCGTCGTCGGAAAACCATTCGTAAGGATTCGGCTCACGTTTTTTTATCTTTCCTGCTTTTTCCATTTCATTTCCCCGTAAGCTTTTGCTTTCGATACTAATATTATAAACTCATACCGACCGTTCTGTCAACCCGATAGCAACAATATTATTGTCAAAAACTACGATTTTTTTAATTGAGTGAAATTTTTTGTCTCGCGCCGCAACAGCAAATGCGCGCCCGTTTTTTGCCCCGCGAAAAAAAATTTAAAAATTTTTCGTTACGGTATAGAAAAACGCTTGCATTTTTTTTCGGTTTAGAGTATAATAAACAAGCTTGTGATTGATACGTTAGTTTTTTAGCGTAATCAACGATGCTACTGTGGCTCAGTTGGTAGAGCAGCTGATTCGTAATCAGCAGGTCGCCGGTTCAAGTCCGGCCAGTAGCTCCAAGTTTGCCCCCATATTTAAGGCTCTTTCCACTGGGGAAAGAGCCTTAAAACTTTTTATCGACAATTTTTAAAGTACGCGGCTGCCTTATTTTTCGTTTTCGGGCGGCTTGCTTTTTATTATTGGTTCTATAATAAATGTTGGGGTGAGTGCGAAACAAACAAAGAAATAATCA
>CALARO010000207.1 GCA_937888935.1 uncultured Clostridia bacterium | reverse complement strand
GGATTCTTTGATGCGGAATATCTGCTACGTGACGGAATTTCTTTCGAAGCAGGGCATCGAAACGCTGAATGTGATCAAGACGAAAGACGGCGCGAGCTATTTAAAGGGCGAGGCATGCTATCGCGTGTACGATTTTATCGAGAACACGGTGACGTATCAGACGGTGACGGACGCGGAAGTTTTCAAAAACTCGGGCAAGGCGTTCGGCGAGTTTCAGAATTATCTGGCGGCGTTCGACGCTTCGCTTTTAACGGAAACGATCGCGCGGTTTCACGATACGCCGAAGCGGTTTAACGATTTTAAGGCGGCGCTTGAAGCGGACGTGAAGGGGCGTGCGAAAGATTGCAGACCCGAGATTGATTTTATTCTGGCGCGGGCGGAAACGTATTCGAAAGCGGTGGACGGGCTGAAAGACGGTTCGCTGCCCTTGCGCGTGACGCACAACGATACGAAGCTGAATAATATTCTGATGGACGCGACGACGAACAAGGCGCGCGCGGTGATTGATCTCGATACGATTATGCCGGGTTCGATGCTGTACGATTTCGGCGATTCGATCCGGTTCGGGGCTTCTACCGCCGCCGAAGACGAGAAAGACCTTGAAAAAGTGCATTTCAGCGTGGAATACTTCAAGGCGTATGCCGAGGGGTACGTGGGCGCGGTGAGAAATTCGATTACGGCGAAAGAAGTCGAGCTTTTGCCTTACGGCGCGTATCTGATGACGATTGAGTGCGGTATGCGGTTTCTTGCGGATTATCTTTCGGGCGATACCTATTTTGCCACGAAGTACGAGGGGCATAACCTTGTGCGCTGCCGCACGCAACTGAAACTTGTTTCGGGAATGGAAGAAAAATTTGCCGAAACGGGAAAAATCGTAGCGGATATTCTTGCGAAATAAGGTATTTCGGTTTTCGCGCGGGAAAAGCCGCTGCTATGAAATTGAGAGAAAATCCATGAGATAGGCGTTTAGAATTGGTTTGGCAAAAACGAGCGTTTTCGATTGAGTTCGGAAGCGTTCGTTTTTATTTGCGCGGTTTTGCTTGGAAAATACGGGGCGGCTTGGCTTAGGTATACTTAGTATTTTTGCTATTACGCGCGCGCACGCGTGCATGTGTGTATATGCGCATATATTATTATGTTGCGGTGCGTTGCGGACCGGGTTTGCGCGGCGGTTGCTGTTATGCGCCCGGGAAAGATTGCGGGAAGGGGGCGGCGCGGTTTTTGTCGAAAAAATCTGCCCGAAAATAATTTAAAGCGGTTGAAATGTGGCAAAACGCCGTATTTTGGCCCGAAAACGGCATTTTTGACAAATTTCGGGGTGAAAAACAAAAAAAGTAAAAAAAAATTAAAAAATTTTAAAAAAGTGCGAAAAAACAGTTGACAAGACGTATAGAGATGTGGTATTATAGTCAAGCTGACGAACGAGAGAACGTCAGCCGCGGGCAGATCGCCTGCGAAACAAGCAGATTAAAAATAGAATAAGAAAGAAATGAGAAATTTTTTGACAAGCAAAACAACAAAGAAATTTCCGTTAATTTCAAAGAAACAAACTTTGATAAACTGTTCTTCGGAACAGAGATCGAAGCGTACTTTGAAGCAAGTCAGCAAAAGATAACGAAACAAAGTTAGAGCCGTTGGAACTTGTGCATAGAGATATGGACAAGCAACAACTTTAAACAATTAAACTTAAGAGTTTGATTCTGGCTCAGGATGAACGCTGGCGGCATGCTTAACACATGCAAGTCGAACGAGGGTAGCAATACCCGAGTGGCGGACGGGTGAGTAACGCGTGAACAATCTGCCTATGTCAGGGGGATAACGTTGAGAAATCGACGCTAATACCGCATAAGACCACGGATGGGCATCCATCTGGGGTAAAAGAAATATCGGACATAGATGAGTTCGCGTCCCATTAGGTAGTTGGTGAGGTAACGGCCCACCAAGCCGACGATGGGTAGCCGACCTGAGAGGGTGATCGGCCACATTGGAACTGAGATACGGTCCAGACTCCTACGGGAGGCAGCAGTGGGG
>CALARO010000206.1 GCA_937888935.1 uncultured Clostridia bacterium | reverse complement strand
GCGGATATTGCGGGGCGCGTGGAAAAGATTAAGTCGCTTCGGATCGGCGCGCTGACGGCGGAACGGCTGAAAAACGAGATAGGATCGCTTTCGGCGGAAGCGCGGGGCGCGACGGTGGCGGAAGGAATCAATCTTTTGCAGTATCGTCCGGCAGGGGTATCGGTGCAGGCGGGGGAAATTTCCGATTGCATTTCGGTGTATTTCGATAAGGCGGTGGAATACGCGGCGTATGTGCTGAAAGAATTGCCGGCGGAAGTGGCGGCGGCGGTGAATAAGAACGGGTTGTATTTATCGGGCGGCGTGGCGAAACTGCCGTATGCGGCGGAATATTTATCGAAGAAGCTGGAAATGCGGGTGCGGACGTGCGCCGAGCCGCAGTACGCCGTGATTACGGGTGCGGGCGCGCTGCTTCGGGATAAGAAATTATTTAAAAATATTTGTTTGAGCGAGTAAGTTGTTTATTTGGGAAAAACGCCCTGCGGGGGAAGCCGCAGGGCGTTTTTAGTATGCTTTTGTATGAATTTTTTAATTTCTTACAATTCTTACAATGCGCGGATGGCTTCGACGGGTTTCTTTCTTGCCGCGCCGAATACGGGCAGGAACGTTGCCACCGCAGAAGTGACTGCCGCGATGCCGAGCAGGATCGCGATCGACGCGCCGCCGAATACGAAAATCGAAGCGTTGAGCGTGCTGCCGAGTTCCTGATTGAGAATGTTGCATCCCACGATGCTGCCCGCGATACCGAGTACAAGGCAGATCAGCGCGATGACAAACGATTCGGAATAGAAAATCTTGAATACGTCTGCGCCGCGCGCGCCCACCGCGCGAAGAATACCGATTTCTTTCTTCTTGTAGGAAATGGACGTGGCGATGAAATTCGAAAGCAGCAACATCGAGAACGCCGCAAGCACAATGCCCACCCACATGAATACTTTGGACATTTCGTTGATTATTCCGTTTACCATTTCAAGCGACTGACCTTGCGCGTTGCCGATTGCAAAGCGGGAATCGTCTTTGCCGTATTCATACGAGAACATTGATAAATCGTTTCTGTTCGCCGAAGAGTAGGGCAGGAAAACAACGTCGTATTTCGCGTCCGTCGGCTCGGTGTAGTTGGTGTGCGTTTTTGCCGTCGAAGACGAATTTGCGTTATATGCTTCGGTGACGGTTTTACATTCCGCGTAGTCGCTGTCCGAAAGGAATAAGAAGTCGTTGCCGCCTTCATATAAATTCAATCCGACTACTTTTAACGTTTTTGCCGTGCCGACGAGTTTCTCGCCGTCGGACGCATACACGCGTACCTTTACGGATAATTCGTTTAAATTGAATTCGCCGAGTTTTTCCAAAAGCGTAGCGGCTATCTTTTCGAGCTGACTTTCTTCGAGCAATATTTTGTCGCCGTTGTTTTCGCAAGAACGGGCTTCAAGTGTATAGCACCAATCCATAAATGTTCTTTCATTTTCGTCTACTTCGGCAATCGGGAATGTTTTTTCGTTTAAGTTCAAAGAAATTTTATATCGCAGCGCGTTCTCGTGATACTCGCCTCCTTCATCCGTAAGCGATTTGAAGTACATAAACGCCTGATATTCCGTATCTTCCGGCGGCAACGTTTCAATATCGTTGCTCAGCCAAGTGTACACGTTACCGTAATATTCAAATCCTTCTTCGATCGCTTTTTGTTGTATTTTTTCCGAAAGATCTGAAATATCGACATACCGAGCTGGCTCAATAATGTTGCGCAAGGCGTTCAGAGAAAGGACGGTTTCGCCTTGCTGCAAGGAAGTTTTGCCGGAAACAAAAAACGTTGCGCCTGCCTGAGAAAGCAAAGTTTCGGACAAATAGGGGATAGCGTAGATATCGTTGTTTTGTTCTCTGATAAAACCGACGGAATACGAAGAGTTTATGCTATCGGAAAAAGAAGTGTCTTTTGTGGCAGAAGCCGCGGCGATTCTGTTTGCCGTGATTTCGTTGAAGAATGCGATTTCGTGATAGCCGTCTTCTAATTCGTCGGACAGAGCCGAAATTTCTTTCTGCTGCTTTTCTATTTCCGAAGGGTTGGCGCTGGGGGCTACTTCTTCCTTATATTTCGAGTATTTTTGAGAAAGAATTTGATCGCCGCTGTCGAATATGCCCGAAATCGTGTAAGTTGCAGCATTGCCGTTGTATTGGGAAGAAAGTTCGATGGCTTTTCCGATCAGATCTCGTTCGTTTGCGGCGTTTTCGAATAATTTTCCCGCAAGCAATACGGAAGCCGTATAGGAAGAAACGCAAATCTGTCGATTGCCTTCTGCGCCGGCGGCGGGGTATGTTCCCTCGACGAGCTTCGAGCGGAAAGCGTGATTTTCGGGCAGATAGCCGGCGTAGCGGATTTCCGCATTATAGTATTCGCCGGGTAAAGAAGATACATTGCCGATTTTTACGCTTTGCGTTTGGTAGCCGCTGTATATGCTGCCGCTGTAAGATTGAAATGCGACTACGCCGAACGTTTCGTTGCCGAATACTTTCGAAATCTTTTCGATTTCCTGATCGGTCACGCGCGTGTGGTATGCGGTGTCGTACGAATAATCGTCGTATTCCGTAGTGACTTTATAGCGTTTATCCACGTGCAGGACGTTTACGCCGGCGTCGTCGAGCGTCTGATACAACGTTTCGTTCTTGTCGTACAACATCAGCGTTGAGAAAAGCCCGAACATGATAAACGCCACCGAACACAATAATATCGTGAAAATCAGTCGGAACGGCTTCGCTTTCAATCCCGATACGCCGATTTTGAACGCGTGCCGCATCGGCAGCTTCGAACGGATGAATTTCGTCTTTTTGCCGTCGTATTCCTTCTTCGGAATCTGCTTTTCGTCCGTTTCCGCAAAGTACTCTTTGCCGCCGTTCTCGGTGATATGGCTCACCTTTTTAAAATCGGAAATTTCCTTTTCGCCGCTCGAAATAATCGCGTTTTTATTGCGCGAAAGGAAGGTGTAAATGTATTGATAATCCGCCTGCGTGAGCGCGGCGCCGTCTTTCACCGAAAGTGTATTGTCGCCGATCACTTCGATATTTGCGCCCACCGCCTGCGCTTTGGCTTCCGCTTTCGTTACGTCCGATAAAATCTTGCCGTCTTTCAGCTCGATGATCCTATCGCCGTACTCTTCCGCAAAATCGCGATCGTGCGATACCACGATGACAAGCTTTGTTTTCGAAAGCTTTTTCAGCGTGTCGAATACCTGCTTGCCCGTGTTTGAATCGAGCGCGCCCGTCGGTTCGTCCGCCATGATGATTTCGGGGTGCTTGATAAGGGCGCGGGCAATCGCGATACGCTGCTTCTGCCCGCCCGAAAGCGTGTTCGGCTTGCGCTTTGCAAACGAGCCTAAATCTACGTCGTCCAAAAGCTGTTTAATCGCCTTTTTATCTTTCGGCTTGCCTTGCAGTTCGAGCGCAAGGGCGATGTTGTCTTCTACCGTAAACTCGTTTAAAATGTTGTATTCCTGGAACACAAACCCGATAAACGTATTTCGGTACGAATCGAAATCGCTCTGCGAGAAATTCTTGCTGGAACGACCCTTTACGATCACTTCGCCGGATGTGGGGGAATCAAGTCCGCCGCAGACGTTTAAAAGCGTGGACTTACCGCTGCCGCTCTTACCGAGCAGGAACACCATGCCCGTTTCGGGAAAGCGCACCGATACGTCGTTTAACGCTTTTGTTTCTACGCCGCCTTTGGCTTTGTAGACCTTTGTTAAATGTACTACTTCTAACATTTGTTTTTACAGTACTCTCCTTTTTTTGATTTTTGTGCAAATTCCGGCTTGCAGCCACTCGTGACTGCAAGCTCAGCTTCTTTTGCGTAGATAGATTATATCACAAATCTACGCAAAAGACAAGCAAATTAACAAAATTTTCACGAAAATGCGTTGAAAATCGCCGCGGCGCGTAGCTCAATGCTTGACAAATGCGGCAAAAACTGCTATAATAGCCTATATCACGGAAACGTTTTTGAAAAACGCCGCGAAACGGCGGGAAAGCGTTGCCGAAAAAATTTAAGGAAGGCATTAAATATATGAAGTATGCATTAAGAGGGATCACCGCAGAAGAACTCAACTACTCCGTAAACCGGATTAAGATGGATCGGAATACGAAATTCGAAATCAAACCGCAATTTTCGCGCACGATCAGAAAGGTGCAGGAAAACGACAAACTGTATTTCGTGGCACTCGAAGTGAAGGTGGAATCCACCGAAGCCGAACCCAAGCCGTTTAATTTAAAAGCGCGCCTTGTGGGCATTTTCGAAGCCGAAGACGTGAATACCGACGAAGACCGTCAGGTGCTGGCGATTTCCACTACGGAAATCGTGTACCCGTATCTTCGCGCGGTGGTGTCGTCGCTTACGGCGAACGCGTTTATCAATCCGTTGATTCTGCCCGTAATTCCGGCGGGAACGATGTTCCCCGAAGACAGGGGCGAGCAGCCTTCGAAATCGTTTGATTCGCCCGACGTGCTGAATTAAACGTTTTGAGTTAAGCGTTTTGAATTAAGCGCGGATTTGTAAAAAACCGAATATTTTGCCCCGAAATGCAATAATTATGCGCTTCGGGGTATTTTTTTGCGTTTTTTCGGCGATAATCTTTTTCGCGCGGCTGAAAATGCCTGAAAAAGCCTGAAAAGCTTGAAAAAAGCTTGAAAATAAAGGCGGCGGCGATCAAAGGCGATTAAAAAGGGGGGCGTTTTATGTGCGGGTTTCTTCGATATTTCTGCATAAGACTGCGCGCGTTTTTCGCGCTGTTTCTCTCGCTCGCGCTTGCGTGCGCGCTCGCGCTTCCTTTACTCTTCCCTTTGAGCGGCGTTGGGGCGCGCGATAAAAACGACGCTTCGGAAACGCTTATCCGAAAGAAAAACGGCGGCGTTTACACCTTATATTCCGCTTCTTCGAACGGCGTTTTTACGAAAGTTTTCGATCTTTCCGAGCTGCTTTCCGTGCGCGGCGAAGCGGCGGCTTACGAAATAACCGAATCGGACGAAACCTGCGCGCATGCGGCGGCTTTAAACGAGATTTTAAAAGAATTTTCGGCGAGCGTGCGATTTAAGGAACAGACGGAAAACGTAACTTCTTACTATTGCTATTCGGCGAAAATCGGCTCGGCGCGCGCGAAAAATCTCGGCGGCGAAATGATCAATCTGCACGTGGCGCTCAGGCAAAACGAAGCGATCGTGGGCGTGCCGCTCATATTCAGCGGATATTAAAAGATAATCGGTTGCAAAATTTCACAGCCGAAAAAAATATAAAAAATCAGGTATAAAACGCAAAAAATGCGTAAATAATCAGCGTACTTAATCGAAAAGGAGATCAAAACATAATGAAAGAACAAAGCGAAAAAGCAGTAAAGAAAGGCACGAGATCGTATTTCTATGCGGCACTCGGCTGCATTGCGGTGCTTCTTGCGGCGGCGATCGTCATCACGGCGGTGGCTCTTTCCGGCAAGAAGGACAACGTGGCGGACGCGCCGATGGATAATCCTACCGATATCGTGACGCCCGGCGGCAACGAAGAACCCGAACCTGTAGGTCCTTCCGAGCCGGACAAGCCCGACGAACCCACGCCCGTTACGAAACCCGACGGTTTCTTTGCGCCCGTGGCGAAGATGGAAGCGCTCAATCAGTACGGATTTTACTACAACAAAACGCTGAATTGCTATCATCTGCACGGCGGCATTGATTTTTCCGCTGCGGCGGGCGATAAGGTGTTTGCGGCGGACGACGGCGTGATCGAAGAAGTGTATACTTCCGATCTGCTCTGCGGCGGCAAAATCGTGATCAGGCACGCGAACGACGTGCGCACCGTGTACGAATATGTAGACGTGGCGGCGGGGCTGAAAGCGGGCGACAGCGTAACGCGCGGTCAGGAAATCGCGGCGGTGGCTGCGGCGACGGGCGCGGAATACAAAGAAGGCGCGCACCTGCATTTCGAAGTGATCGAAGACGGATCTTCGGTAGATCCTTCGAAGTATCTCACGATGGAAGAGAAGTAAGTCGGTAAATAAAATCCGCAAGCAATGCCGCTGCGCTGCGGCGCATGCGTAAATCATAAACGCCGCCGAAGCGGCATAGAATAACCTGCCGGAAGATTTTTTCGGGAGGTTATTTTTTATGAAAAAACTGCGCGTGCTTTTGTGCCTGGTATTCGCGGCGGTGTTCGTGCCGTGGGGCGTTTCCTGCAAAAAAGCGGAAGAATCGCCCGCGATATTTTACGATTTGAAGCTTGCATACGAGCCGGAAAGCCGCGTATTGACGGGCGAAGAGACGTTTGTGTACGAAAACCGCCGGGATAGCGCGCCCGCCGCGCTGAAATTCAATCTCTACCCCAACGCCTACCGCGAAGACGCCGTTTTCCGCCCCGTATCGGAAAGCGCGGAAGGCGCGGCGTATTATGCGGGCAAATCGTACGGTAAAATCGAGGTTTTCAGCGTGACGGGCGGCGGCGAGTGGGCGATCGAAGGGGAAGATTGCAATCTGCTTTGCGTTTCGCTTTTGTCGCCGCTGGAAACGGGCGATCGGGTGACTTTGAAAATCTCGTTCGCCGCCACCCTGCCTATGATAAATCACCGATTCGGAGTTTCGGAAAGCGCGGTGAATTTCGGCAATTTTTACCCGATTTTGTGCGGCGTGTACGGCAACGGATTTTACGAAAACACGTATGCGAGCGAAGGCGATCCGTTCGTTTCGGACTGCGCCGATTATTCGGTGTCGCTCACGCTGCCCGCAACGTACGTTGCGGCGGCTTCGGGGCGGGAAATTTCTTCGTCGGCGGGCGAAGACGGGCGAAAAACATACGTATACGCGGGCAAAAACATGCGCGATTTCGCGTTTGTCTGCTCGGAAAAATTCAAAGTGGCGGAATGTAAGGCGAAGACTTCGAAACGGGCGGAAACGGCGGTGAAATACTACTATACCGAAGACGCAGAGCCGCAGAAAACGCTGCGCGCGGCGCGGGAATCTCTGGAATATTTTTCGAAAACCTACGGGGCATACCCCTACGAAACGTATTCCGTGGCGCAGACGGGGTTTTGCTACGGCGGCATGGAATATTCCGCGCTTTCGATGATTGCTTCGGGACTTTCCGAAGAAGAAAAAAACTACGTGACGGCGCACGAAACGGCGCACCAATGGTGGTACGGCGCGGTTGGCAGCAACGCGGCGGAAGAAGCGTGGCAGGACGAAGGGTTGGCGGAATACTCGGCGGCTTGCTTTTTCGGCGAATATACGCATTACGGCATTGAAAAAAGCGTGCTGATACAGTCCGCGGAAAAGGAATACCACGCCTATTACGACGTGTATTCGCGGGTGTTTCACGGCGCGGACACGCGCATGAGCAGGTCTTTGCACGATTACGCGGGGGATTACGAGTACCGCGCGATCGCTTACGACAAGGGGTTGATGCTGTTTTGC
>CALARO010000205.1 GCA_937888935.1 uncultured Clostridia bacterium | reverse complement strand
GTAAATTCCGGCGAGCGTCTCGCCCCGCCGCCAGCATTGCACCGCGCGGCAGATATACCCCACGAAAATCTGCACAATGCCGATTTCCATACTGATCACCAGCACGCTCGGCACGGATATGCCCGCTAAATTCCACATATCTTTCTGCATATCGGGCATCACCGTAAACGGCAGCACCTGCAATCCGAGCAGCGAATTGAATAATACGCCCCAGATCACGGAAAACACGCCGCCCATCGCAAACACCGCCGAAAGCCGCTTGAAGCCGCTTTCCCGCGCGCGGTTTTTCCACCAGATCAACCCGCCGCCGAGCATCATAATCAAGCCGTAACCTATATCGCCCATGATAAAGCCCATGAAAAGCGAATAGAAAAATCCCATCACCGTATTCGGATCGAACTCGCGGCTGCTTGGCACGGAGTACATATTCGTAATGTCTTCGAAATTCCGCACCGCCTTGTTGTTTTTTAAAAGCGTCGGCGGATTTTCTTCTTCCGTCGGCTCGGCAAACTCGTAGTAGCACGCGCCCGTCGTGCTTTCAAGCGCAAGTTTCACTTCTTCCGCGCTTTCCTGCGGCACGTAGGCTTCCAGCAAAAACACCCGTTCCGTCGCGCGCAGATCGTCCGATACGTTCTCTTTTTCCAGAAGATACGAAAGATAATCGGAATACGTTTTCAAAAACGGCAATTTTTTCGAAAGCTCGTAAAATTCCGCCGCGTTCTTTTCCTGCGCCGCGCCGTTTTCCGCAATCGCCGCCGCCACGCTCTCGCAGCGCGCCTTCGCCGAAACAAACCCGTTTTCGCCGTATTCGTAAGGATACGCCGAAAACCCGCTCGCGCTCAGAAGATTATCAAGCTTGTCCTTCTCGTCTTTCAGATACGCAAGCGCATACACGCCGCCAGCCTCGCATTTGCAAAGCTTTTCCGCCGCCGCGCCCGCAAACTCTTCCCCGCCGAGTGCCGCAATAAAATCTTCCTCTTTCGCCGCCGGAATCACGCCGAGCAAAAACCCCGCGCGCCTGCCGTTTTCCAATCCGGCAAAAGGCAGATCCACGCCCGCATACGGCGTTAAAGACTTCTCTTCCCGCGAAAGCGCATACCCTTCCGCCGTCAAAGCGGCTTTTTCTTCCGAAAGCGACTTCGCTTTCGCGATAATCCCGTCCGCTTCGCCGTCTTTTTCTTTCATGCCCATAAAGCACGAATACGAAACATCGAACCCGTCTTTTAAATAATCGACTTTCACGCCGTGATCGCGCGCGTAATCTTCCGCGGCCTTCGTTAAAAGCCGCAGCGCGTTTTCCGTATCCGCCGCACGCAGCAAAAGCGCGGCGTCGTCCTTTACGGGAATCGCCGTGCCTTCTTCTTCGCCTTGTTTTTTCACTTCTGCGGCGCGCGTTTTCTGCAACGCGTCTAAAATCCTGTCCTTATCGGAAAGCATCGCCGCAAGTTGAAGTTTTTGCATTTTCGCAATCATACGCCGCTCACGCTTCCTCTTTTTCGCCTTCCACAATCCGCCGCACAATCCGGCTCACGGAAATTTCGCTGTTTTCCGCCGCGCTTTTCACTTGCTCATAAGCAAGTTTTTTCGCCTTTTCAATCTCTTCGCCGTAGCGTTTTTCGCTCTGCGCGTTCGCCAGACGAAGCTGCGTTTCCGAATACGCCTTGCACACGCCCGCGTTCGCCGTCAGCGTGTTTTTCGCCCGCACTTCCGCTTCGCGCTGCAATAATTCAGACTGCGCCACGGCACTTTCCTTCTCATACGCC
>CALARO010000204.1 GCA_937888935.1 uncultured Clostridia bacterium | reverse complement strand
ATGAATTTTGCTGAAATTTTAACAATGACGGGCGAAACGCTCATCGTCACGATTCTCGCCACAATCTTCGCCTATATTCTCGGCTTGCCGTGCGGCGTGCTTTTAAACGTTACCTCGAAAAACGGCTTGAAACCCTGCAAATGGCTGAATTTCGTTATCGGCGTCATCGTAAATATTCTGCGTTCCGTTCCTTGCCTGATTCTTATTGTCGTGTGTATCCCATGGACGCGCGCCTGGTTCGGCAGAGGTACGGGCGAGTGGTACACGATTTTAATTCCGCTCACGGTCTGCGCTTTCGGTTTTGTGGCGCGCATGGTAGAGCAGTCGCTCGCCGAAGTGCCCGCGGGCGAAATCGAAGCGATCCGCTCGCTCGGCGCAACCGATTTTCAGATTATTAAAAAAGTGCTGATTCCCGAAGCAAAAGTATCGCTCGTTACGGGCGTAGCCGTAGTGGCGGTAAGCATACTCGGTTATACGTCGTTCGCGTACAATATCGGCGCGGGCGGGCTGATATCGGGCATCTACACGTTTTATAGCCGCAATACCGGCAATTATATGCAGCAAGGCATCTTTTGGGTGCTGATCATCATCGTGGTTTTAATCGTTCAGCTGATTCAGGAAGCAGGACTTAAAATAGCTAAAAAATTAGACAAGAGGAGAATCTTAAAATGAAGAAACTGAAAAAAATCTTAACTGCTGTGCTTTCTTTCGCGCTTTGCGCCGTGTCTTTCGTCGGTTTGGCGGCAGGCTGTGCGTCGAAAAACGATGATAAAACAATCAGCGTTTGCGCTTCCGCTGTTCCGCATGCCGAAGTCCTTGAAGGCGTTGTAAAGGGCGAACTTAAAAAGAAGGGCTACACTTTGAAAGTAACCGTGCTTGATTGGACGGCACAGAACGATGCCGTGGCGAACGGCGATTATGATGCAAACTATTTCCAGCATGTGCCTTATCTCGAAACATACACGGGAAAAGTGCAACTCTTCGCATCCTGCAAAGTACATTATGAGCCGCTCGGCATCTACTACGGCAAAGCCGCTACGGGTACGGCGGTAACGGCAGGCAAATCGTTCGAAATCTGCGACGACGAGTCCAACGCAATCCGCGCGTTTCAGCTTCTCACGGTGAAAGGCGTGATCAATCAAGAAGCAGAAGGCGATAACTATCCCGTAAACGAAGCGGGCGATCAACTTACGTTCAATACTTCGAAGTGGACGAGCAAAAACGGCGAAGTGACGGTAACTCTCGTAGCCGAAAACCTGCTTGTGGCTTCGAAAAACGACTACGATTTCGCGTGCCTTCCCTGCAACACGGCTTACACGGGCAAAGTAGGCAAAGATCAGCTCGCCGCCAAGGAAGACGATCCCGTACAGGTAGCGGGCAAAGCCAACGTCATCGCCGCCAGATTGGAAGATTATAAAAACAATGAAACGTATAAGGCAAAAATCGACGCCCTTACCGATGTTATGCTTTCCAAAGCCGTTTCCAAGTATTTCGATGAGAAATATCTCGGCGCAATGACTTGCGATGACAGCACGCAAATCGATCTCCGCGGCTCGATATAATATCGAAAAATGTCGGAAATTCCGATTGACAAAAGAAAAGACCTACCCTGAATATGGTTGCGCCCTCGCATGAAGCGGGGGCGATTTTCTTTTCGGCGACTTTTGTATTTCACTCATGCGTTTTAAAAAACGCTTCGTTATGCTTCACCGCCGCGTGTTCGGGAAAAAGCCGCAAACATTCCTTGTGCCAACGCTTCGCAAGCGCGGTATCGCCGGCAGAATATGCGCAATACACCATCTCAACAAGCGGGATACAGCCGCGTTCGTCGGGGCTTTCGAAATCGCCTTCCGCCGAGTGATCGAAAGCGTTGTACGCGGAAAAATACCAGAAATACGCCGCCGCAAAATCGTTTTTTTGCTTGAATATCCGCCCGAGCGCGCACAGAACGCCCGCCCGCGGCGCGCCGTATTCAAACGACGAAAAAAGCGCGGCAATCGCGCCCGCCGCATCGCCGCAAGTTTCGCGGCATACCGACTGAATTTTGCGCGCCTCGATTTTATTCACGTACCACCCGTCGGGGCAGGCAATAAATTTTCCTTCGATCGCGTCCGCTTCCGTATAAAAACCGTGATAAAAAAGCTCTCTGCCGTAGTAGAATAAATCGCGCGGCGAAAGCGGCTCGCCCGCAAAAATCTGCGCGCGGTAAATATCGAGATTTCTCGTGCCGCGCGGCTTTTCGCTGCCGAGATGCCGCACGTAAAACCCGTTTTCAGGCTCGTTCAGAGCGTTTTCAAAGCGCGGCAAACATTCGTGAACCCGTCCGCGCCACACCGCCGAACCATCGTTTTTCACAATCCGCGTGCGGTAAAACGCCGTTGCCGTCGGCGCGGCAGGGGAAGGGAAAGCGGCGATTTCGTAACGGCAAAAAGCGGCGGGCGCACCAGATCGGAACAGCCGCTTTTTCAAATCAAAAAGTCGTAGCCGCGCCGAATCGGTAATAAAATCGTCGGCGTCCAGCCAGAGAATATAATCGCCCGTCGCTTTCGAAAACGCAAAATTCCGCGCCGCCGAAAAATCGTCGCACCATAAAAAATCGTAAATTTTCGCCCCGAACGCCGCCGCAATCGCCTTCGTGCCGTCCGTCGAACCCGTGTCCGCAATCACGATTTCGTCGATCGGATTTCCGCCTTCCGCGCCTGCGCCCGTCGCGCTCGCCAGGCAGCGTTCCAGCACGCTTTTCTCGTCTTTCACAATCATACAAAGCGATAATTTTATCATAAACGCGCACCCTCCCGTGCCGTTTCATAATATGATATAGTAGAAGAAAAGCGTGTTTTTTGCGCGCTTTTTCAAATTCAGGAGGCTAAAATATGTGCGAAAGACCTTTATCAAGGCGCAGCTGCTGCTGCAATAATCAAAACGACGCGCGGGTGATCATCCGCTATGTTCCCACAGGCTCGGGCGGCCTCACAGGCCCTACCGGACCAACCGGACCTACCGGCGCAACCGGACCGCAGGGCGTTCATGGATTGCAGGGTTTGCAAGGCGTTCAGGGGATACCGGGCGTCACGGGCGCAACCGGCGCAACGGGCGCAACCGGTGCGCAAGGCTTGCAGGGGATTCAGGGCGCGCAAGGTTTGCAAGGTATCGCAGGCGCGACAGGGGCGACGGGTGCGACAGGACCTACCGGACCGACAGGCGCGGCAGGCGCAGCAGGGGCAACAGGACCTACCGGACCGACAGGCGCGGCAGGCGCGGCAGGCGCAACAGGCGCAACAGGACCTACCGGACCGACAGGCGCAGCAGGTGCTACGGGCGCGACAGGGCCTACCGGACCGACGGGTGCAACGGGTGCAACAGGCACGGTAACGCCCGCCGCGACGGTTGATGCGCTTTCCGCATCGGCAACGTTAGAAGAAACGGTAGAAAAAGTGAATTCGATTTTAGCAGCATTAAAGTCTGCGGGGTTAATGTCCAACTGATATTCGGCAAAACAGGGGAAGCCTTGCCTGATTTATAGGCTTCCCCTCGGGGGGAAGCTGTCAACGAAGTTGACTGATGAGGGGCAGTTGAAAAACGTATAATTGTTTAATACCGTCTCTTTATTTTATTTTTCTCGCCGAACTGCGACGAATGAAGAAAAGCTTGCTTTTCTTTTTTGATTGAAAATTTGCCTGACAAAAAATTTTCAATCAAAGGGGGTAGTCGATATTCGAATTTGCCAGCCAAAAACATTCCGCCCCCAAGGGCGGTTTCACTCGTCTGCGCATAGCAAATAGCAAAAAAGCGTCAAAAAAAATTCCCCGTAGAGCAAAACTCAACGGGGAATTTTCAAATTGATTTTCAAAACCCGAAACGCAACTTTCGTATTTTCCAAAGAAAAAGAAAAATCGTATTCCGGCAATTCAATCTCTTACTCGCCTTTGAAGGGGAGAAGAGCCGCAATTCTCGCGCGCTTGATCGCGGTTGCGAGAAGTCTTTGATGCGCCGCGCACGTGCCGCTCATTCTGCGGGGCAGGATTTTGCCGCCTTCGGAAATATACTTCTTCAAACGGTTTACGTCCTTATAATCAATCTGTTCGATTTTTTCCTGGCAGAAAGCGCACACCTTTTTGCGGGGCATTTTCTTAAAACTCTTTTTTACGGCAGTTTTTTCTTCCATAATAAAAACTCCTTATCTGATTTAGTCTATCCCCAAGAAATTAAAAGGGGATGTCCGAGCCGTCGTCGTCCATCATCTGAAGGACGGGCTTCTTAGCAGCGGGGGCAGGGGCGGCGTCAAACGAACCGCCGTTGTCGTCCTTAGGCGATAAGAATTCGCAATCCTGCACGATAATATCCACGGCGTTGCGTTTTACGCCCTGATTATCCTCGTAGGTGCGAAGTTGAATACTACCGCCCACGGCAACTTTCTTGCCTTTTTTCGCATACTGCGCAATGCGTTCCGCAAGCACTCTCCACGCCGTGCAATTGAAGAAATCGGTCTGCCGTTCGCCGTCCGTGTTCGAATAGTTTCTGTTCACGGCAATAGCGAAATGGCACACGGAAACCCCCGAAGGAGTGGAAGTAAGCTCAGGATCACGCGTTAAGTTACCTATAAGAAAAACTTTATTCATTTTTCTCTCCTTTAAAGCTTGGTAATGATGCGGCGAAGCACGTTGGCGGAAATTCCGGCAACGCGATCAAGCTCGTTTACTACGTCTGCGCCTGCTTCAAACGTCATAAGAACGTAGTAAGCTTCGTTCTTATACGCGATGGGGTAAGCAAGTTTTTTCGTACCCCACTTGTCGGTAGAAACGATTGCGCCGCCCATCGATTTCACGATATTTTCGTACTTTTCGATTTCGGCATTTTTCGCCTCGTCCGTCAGGTCGTTTCCGATCAGATAGAGCATCTCGTATTTAGCCATAATAGTTTCACCTCCCGGTCTTATTCGGCGTATTTAAAAAATACGCAAGGTTTATTGGTTCTGCGCCGCGATTTCAACGCAAAAATCGGCTTTTCGCAAAACCTGAATTAATTATACAATTTTTTCCGCCGTAAGTCAATCGTTTTTCCCGCACTTTCAAAAAATCCTTCGGCTTTTTGAAAATATTTTCTTCTTTTAAGGTTTTGCCGAAATTAATTTTTGATAATATTTGATCAATTCCGGAATGTATCGTGAAACTTCCACAATCGTAAGATCTCTCACGTATTCTGCGTTTTCGTTTTGGGGTTGAGGATCCATGCGTTCTTTAACGGAATCTTCCAATTTCATACCAAGGAATTGAGAAGATAAATTCAGGTTGAGATCTTCGTCCATTTCGCCGAGCGAAGTTGTTTTAATATTTTCCGTCATATTGTCTGTCAGCGTACCCATATCGTTGATGGTGTACCCCGAAGGTTTTTTATTGCCCGTGGGATCTTTCAGCAAATATTTCCACGTGCCGTTCATTTGAAGCTCGTCTTTTATCAAAGTCTTGTTATCAGAAATGCGATAAAATGTCCCGTCTTCGTTCTTCACAACTTCATTTCCGTTAATATCGAAATATTTTCCTTCGGAATTTTTATAAATTTCGTCTTCGAAAACGTCTACAATAAGCAAATTGTTAATTTGATCGCCAAGACTGTTTAACGTCGCGCCTTTTAAATTTCTGAGTATCTTATTGCCGTTTGTTTGCTCTTCGCCGAGAATTTCACCGATCGTAAGCTCGG
>CALARO010000203.1 GCA_937888935.1 uncultured Clostridia bacterium | reverse complement strand
AAAATGCCGAATTCGTCTCTTTTTCGTCGAGACAAATTCGACATCATCCGTGGCGCAGAGAAAGGGATTTGAACCCTTGTATGAGTAACCCCATAACATGATTTCGAATCATGCGCGTTCGACCGCTCCGCCATCTCTGCAACAGCTTTATTATTATATACCATTCCGAGAGATTTTGCAAGCTTTTTTAACGCGTATTTTTCAATTTTTTTAAAATTAACGCCGTTTTATTTCGTTTCGATCGAAAGCGTCGCCGTCAAAGGGCGATGGTCCGACGTGCGCGCGTCCACCGCTTCCACGCTCTCTACGCAAAATTCGCGCGATACGAAAATATAATCAATCACCCGCTCCGGCGCATACGAAGCAAACGTAAACTCGCGGCAATTCGATTCGTCCGCCGCGCTTTTCAGCCGCGAGTAAATCGGTTGCAACACTTTTTCGTGCGGCTGCGCGTTAAAATCGCCCATCAAAATCACGGGCGTTTTCGTTTCGTCCAGAATTTCCGCCAGCTTTTCCACCATATTTTTCTGTTCCGACGGATTAAGTCCGAAATGCGTAGACATCACGGTGACTTTCACGCCCCCGATTTCCGTAACCACGCGCAAAATCGCCCTGTCCTCGTAATACCCGCCTTCGGTACGCTGTTCCTGCGGCGGCGCAGGGACTTTAATCACGTCTGCCGAAAGCAAGGGATCATTGAGCAGCATCGCGTTTCCGTACCGCTTTTCGCCCCCGAAACAAATCGCCTCGCCGAACGCGTGATTTTTAAACCCGGCATAGCGAGCCAGCGTTTTCGCCTGTTCGTCCAATCCGCCACCGCCCGTTTCATACACCTCGTTCAACCCCACGATTTCCGCGCCGAGCGAACGGATGGTTTCCGCCGTCTTTTCCGGCTCGATTTCAAGCACCTTCCAGGCCGGCTCAGGCGGTACGTAATTCACGAAATTCAGGCAATGACATATGTTATACGTTGCTATTTTAATATGTTTTTTCATAAGCTTCTCTCTTTGCAAACAATCAAAAAACTATTTTATAAACAATTTGCCGTAACAATCGTGCCGTAAAAATTGCAATGCGCGCCGTTTCGCTGCGGCTCGCCGCCCGTGGTAAAGTCTACGGTGGCTTCTTCCAGTTCTTCTATCGCGCCAAGCTCGCCGTTTAAATACTCCCTGAGTCTTCGCGTGCAGCTCTTCGTGCGCTGAATCAGGCCGCCAAGACGAATATCCTGCACGTCAAACCCGTGCGGCTTGTTCTCTTTCATCCATTGCTTCTCATACACGGCAGCGAATTTTTCAAGATTTACAAGCGTTTTTTCATAGTCCGGCAGCAGCGCGGCAAGCGCATTTTTATCGCCGCGTTCGTATGCTTCGCGCGTAAGCACACCCAAATCGTATTTCAGGGAAAGCACCCGTGCAAGCGCCGCGTAGCTTTCAAACATATACCCGAAATTTTTGCTGCGTTTCGCCGCGATTTCCAATTTTTCGGCAAGCGCGGCATACGCCTTGCGTTCTTCGCCCGTGCCGAGTACGCAGCTATCGAATCTCGAAAGAAAATAATCGGAATACAGCATCTCTTTCACGGCAAGATTAAACCCGGCTTTTTGGCGGCTTCTCAGCTCGTCGTCGGTAAGATCGCACAGCATAAAATCATCCCACTCTTCGCCGAACAATTCCGCAAATCTCTTCCGCGCGTTCTCTTCGCCGAAATTCCCTTTCGCACATTCCGCCGCATACACAAGCGAAGGCAGCACCGCGTAAGG
>CALARO010000202.1 GCA_937888935.1 uncultured Clostridia bacterium | reverse complement strand
CGTGATCGTGATCATGGCAGCAGCACTCGTCGTCATCATCGTCGTCGTGATGATGCTCGTGTTCATGCTCGTGTTCGTATTCTTCGGCAAGTTTTTTCAGCTCGGCGTCCAGACTATCCTTCTTTTCCATCGCGGAAAGAATGGTTTTCCCGTCCAGCTTGTCCCAATCCGCCGTCACGTAATTCGCGTTCGGATTTACCGCTTTCAATGCGTCAAGGCAGGCGTGCAGCTTCTCTTCGGAAATCCCCGCCGTATGCGAAAGCACCACGCACGAAGCGTTTCCCACCTGATCCATGAAAAATTCGCCGAAATTTTTCATATACATTTTGCACTTATTCGCGTCCACCACGGCGCAGAACGCGTTCAGAACGCTGTTTTCCACGTTCGCCCGTTCCACCGCGCGGATCACGTCGCTCAGTTTTCCCACGCCCGAAGGCTCGATAATAATCCGATCGGGAGCATACTTTTCTTCCACCTGCTTCAACGCCTTCGCGAAATCGCCCGCCAGCGAGCAGCAGATGCACCCCGAATTCATTTCGGTAATATTCACGCCGGAATCCTTCAAAAACCCGCCGTCCACGCCGATCTCGCCGAATTCGTTCTCGATCAGCACCACTTTTTCTCCGGCATACGCCTCTTTGATTAACTTCTTAATCAGCGTGGTTTTGCCCGCGCCCAAAAACCCGGAATATATATCAATTTTCGTCATAATCTTACCTCCGTACCAAGGCGCAAAAACGCCCCGATTTTTTTAGTATAATTTTTTCCGTCTATTATTTATACCGCTTTTTTCCGCGCTTGAAACTTTTTCGCGCCAAACGCCCAAACCTTAAAACACCTAAGCCTAAAAATACCCAAGCCTAAAAATACTCAAACCTTAAAACGCCCAGTTGCCGTCTTTTAAAATTTCCACGCGCGTTCCGTCCTTCTTAACGCCCGTAATGCACATGTCTTTCGAGCCGATCATAAAATCCACGTGAATCATGCTGTCGTTAATGCCGCGTTTTTTACATTCTTCGTTCGTGTATTTCTCGTACCCGCGCAAACATTCGTTGAATCCCATTCCGAGCGCCAGATGGCAGCTCGCGTTCTCGTCGAACAGCGTGTTATAGAAAAGCACGCCCGAATTATTGATCGGCGAATCGTAAGGAATAATCGCGCACTCGCCCAGCATCGACGCGCCTTCGTCCATCGCCACCATCTTTTTCAGTTGCTCTTCGCCCTTTTCGGCTTTCACTTCCGCCACTTTCCCGTTCTCGAACCGCACCGAGAAATTCTCGATCAGCTCGCCCTGATACGAAAGCGGCTTCGTGGAATACACAATCCCTTCCGCCTTCCCCGCTTTCGGCGAAGTAAACACCTCTTCGCTCGGAATATTCGGGTTAAACACGCGCCCGCCGAGCGTCTTTTCGCTGCCCGCCGTAAAAATTCCGTCTTCGTTCAGTCCCACTTTAAAATCCGTGCCGTTCACGCTCTTGTATTGCAGCTCGATCAGCCCCAGCGAATTCAGATATTCGCAGCGTTTTTTCAGATCTTCGTTATGCGTCTTCCACGCCGCAATCGGATTTTTTCCGTCCGCCCGCGAAGTGTACAAAATCACCTGCCACAGCTTCTCGATCGCGCGCTTTTCGGGCAATTCGGGAAACACCTTTTTCGCCCACGCCGCGCCCGGCACGCCCGCAATGCACCATTGATGCCTGTTTTCCAGCGCGTCGCGATACTTCTTCACCTGCGGGAAAATCGCTCTTCTCGCTTCGCTCATTTTT
>CALARO010000201.1 GCA_937888935.1 uncultured Clostridia bacterium | reverse complement strand
GGCGAAAGTGAGCAGCGCGTTCAACGTGCATTGCAGGGCGTTGAAAGGCAGCACCGAAAGCCAGAGATAGTAGGCATAAAACGTTTCCGCCGTGCAATTTTTATACAACGCGCTCACCATGCCCGCCAGCACGGAAAGATCCCAATGAAACATTTTCATATACAGCGGTATCAGCACGAAGCGATTAAAAATCATTGCCCCGACAACAAGACACGCCGCCCCCGTAACGCACGCAAAAATCGCGCCTTTCAACGTTTTTTTTCGCCGATAAATCAATCCGGCGGGAATAATCAGCGCAAGACCGAGCAAAATATCGCCAAGCTCGCCCACATACATGGTGGAAGTCGGCTTGAAAAGCAGCTTGATCAGCGTGCGGCACACAAGCACGATCGCCCCCGATGGCACGCCTAAGGAAAACGTGCCGATCAGAAGCGGAACGTCGCAGAATTTCAATTCGAGCCACGGCGCGAAAAGCACGGGGATCGCCACGCCGAACGCGTATAATACGCCCGAAAGAGCCGAAAAAATCGCGATCGCCGCCATTCTCGTGGCGGTGAAAAACGGCTGTTTTTCTTTTGTTTTACTCATTTTTTGCACCTCGAATAAAAAATCGGATAAAAAAATCGCCGCCAAAAACGCGCTTTGGCAGCGAAAAAATTACAAACATACAGAAAAAATCTTTTCCTATCCGGACTATACCGTCGGTATCGGAATTTCGCCGATTCAGAATCTCTTTTCATCTTGCCGGTGGCTCGCTGAAAATCAATTGTCGCAGACTGTTACTGCCGGTGAGGAATTGCGCCTCGCCCCAAAGACAAGCCTATTATAGCACGATTCAAAGCGATTGTCAAGGGCAAACGGCGCGCGCGGCGGAAATTTTTCGGCGTTATACCGTTTGAATTTTTACAAGGTCGGTGTTGCCCGAAGTGCCGTCGGTTAAGCCGCCCGTCAGCACGATTTTATCGCCTTTCTTCAGATTCAGAAGTTTTTTCGTTTCTTCCGCGGTTGCCGCAAACATTTCGCTCACGCCGCCGAACACCGGCGACATTCTCGGCGTTACCCCCCACGAAAGCGCAAGCTTGCGCCACGTTTTTTCCGACGTGGTGTACGCCACGATGTCCGCCGCGGGGCGAAAACGCGATACCATGCGCGCCGTCTTGCCCGAAAGCGTATTCACCACGATGGCTTTCGCTTCCACGTCGTTCGCCATGCCGCACGTGGCGTGCGAGATCGCGTCCACCGTGTTTTTGATGCGGAACGCCGAGCGATCGAACCGCCCGAGATAATCAATTTCGCGCTCGGTGTATTCCGCGATGCGCGCCATCGCCGCCACCGCCTGCACGGGATACTTGCCCGCCGCCGTTTCGCCCGAAAGCATTGTGGCGGAAGTGCCATCGTACACGGCGTTCGCCACGTCCGATATTTCCGCACGCGTGGGGCGCGGGTTGGAGATCATTGATTCGAGCATTTCCGTAGCGGTGATCACGCGCTTGCCGAGCAACCGGCACTTCGTGATCAGACCTTTTTGTATTGCGGGCAGCTCTTCGTAGGGAATTTCCACGCCCATATCGCCGCGCCCGATCATGATGCCTTCACATTCCGCGCAGATGTCTTCGATATTTTCCACGCCCGCGCGGTTTTCGATCTTCGCGATCAGGTCGATCCCTTCGCCGCCGATCTCTTTTAAATACGCCTTTACGTCCGCTAAGTCTTGCCGGCACGACACGAACGAACACGCGATATAATCCACCCCGTGCTTTACGCCGAAAAGAATGTCTTTTTTATCCTGCTCGCTTAAATACACCTGCTTTAAAACCTTGCCCGGAAAGCTCATGCTCTTCCGATCGGAAAGCACGCCGCCGGCGTCTACGCGGCACACCACGTCGTCGCCCGAAATTTTCGTTACGGTGAAAATCATCAATCCGTTATTCAGAAGCACTTTATCGCCGATCTCAAGCTCTTTGCCAAGGTGCGGGTACGATACCGAAACGCGCTTCTCATCGCCCACGATTTCCTTTGCCGTAAACGTAAACTCGTCGCCTTCGTTCAAGGTGATTTTGCCGTTTTCAAACGTGCGGATGCGGTATTCAGGCCCTTTCGTATCGAGCATGATCGCAAGCGGATAATGCAGCCGTTCGCGCACGTTTTTCAGCTTTTGTATCTTCTTCTCGTAGTCTTCGTGCGAGCCGTGCGAAAAATTCAGCCGCGCCACGTTCATGCCCGCGCGGCACATCGCTTCGAAAGTTTCTTCGCTGTCGCAAGCCGGACCTACGGTGCATACGATTTTCGTTTTTCTCATTTTTTTCTACTTCCTTTACTTTGTATATGTATTATGAGCTTTTTGTAAGTTTTTAAAGCATGTTCAAAGCGCAAATTTCGAGCGGATTTTTCGCAGAACAAGGCGCGAGAAGGGCGAATACAGGGCGTATTTAACCGACGAGCAACGCAGTTATGCGGAAAATCAGCCGAAATTTAATATAATATCTGTGCTTTATCGGGCAATGTCAGTACGCCCGAATTATCGCCGCGCAAGGTGAATTCGCCGTCCGCATACGTCTTGTGCGGAATCATGTACACGCGCTTATTCCGCCAGTCGCCTTTCGCTTCTTCGGAAAGCCAACCTTCGCGCAGAATCTTCTTCATGAGCGCGTCGTTGAGTTCCACCACCGCCGCTTTGTAGCCGTTCGCGAAAAGATCCATGATGTCCGCCCGCAGGCGCGATACCACAAACACGTCCGCCTGAATAAACCCGCGCGATTCGCAATGCCCGCACGGCTTGAAAAAGTAAGACTGCACTTCGCTGCCGAGCCGCTTTCTCGTAAATTCCGTAAGGCACAGATCGCTCATCGGCAGCACGCGGCACTTCGCCTTGTCCCGCGCGAGCGCGGCCGTCAGCGCGTCCGTCACCGCCTGACGATGCGCAGGCTCGTCCATGTCGATAAAATCCACCACCACGATGCCGCCCACATTTCTCAGCCGCACCTGCCGCGCCACTTCGCGCGCCGCCGCGAGATTTACGGAAAACGCCGTTTCTTCCATCGAAGTATTGCCCACGTAGCTGCCCGTGTTTACGTCTACCACCGTCATGGCTTCCGTCTGCTGAATCACGAGATACCCCCCGCCTTTCACCATCACGTTCGGCTTTACCGCTTCGTACATGAGTTTATCTATGCCGAACCTTCTGAACATTGCCTTTTCGCCGCCCGTATAAACGATTTTTTTCGGCGAGAGATCGCCGCGCAGTTTCGCAAGACCCACAAGCTTTTCGTACAGCGTTTTATCGCCCACCGTCATCTGCGTTACGTCGTCGCCGATGCTGTCGCGCATCACGCGCACGGGCAGATCGCTGTCGCGGTATAAAAGCGCGCCCACTTTGGCGTTTTTCGCCTTTTCAAGCGTTTCCGCGTACAGTTTTTTCAAATACTCGGCTTCCTTTTCCAAAGCCTTTTTCGAAGCGTAAGGCGCTTGCGTGCGCACGATAAACCCCTCGTCGGCGTTTTTCCGCATCTTTTCCGCGATTTTCAAAAGCACGTTCCGCGTTTCTTCGTGCGTGATCTTGCGCGAAATGCCCATGTAATCGGTTGTAGGCAGGTAGATCAGCCGCTTGCCCACAAACGAAAGCCGCGTGGTGACTTTCGCCCCCTTGTTTCCGCGCGGCGGCTGCGTTACCTGCACCACCACTTCGTCGCCCGGTTTCAGCCGCAGCGGACGTTGAATTGCGTGCGCGCCGTCGTATTTCGAACAGTCGGTAAAAGTTTCGTCGGTGGATAAATAGCAGTTTTTTTCAAGTCCGCACGATACAAACGCCGCCTGCATGCCCGAAAGCACGTTCGTCACTCTGCCCTTGTACACGTTGCCCACAAGATCGCCGTTCTTTTCCGTTTCGGCGGCAAATTCCGTCAATTCGCCGTCCTCTAAAAGCGCAGCCATCAAATGCCCGCAGTATCTGTCGAAAAACCACTCTTTTTTCATTCGTCGCCTTTGCCTGCCAAGGAAAATTTTACACCGCTAACAAGTATAGCACGCTTTTGTGTTTTTGGCAACGCTTTTCCGCGCGTTTTTCACACGTTTTTTACGTTTTTCAGGCTATATTCGCTTCTTTTTTCGTTTTTTTGCGCATTTTCGGTTTACTTTGGGCGGATTTCGGGCGGATTTCAGGCGAAACTCAGGCGGCGCGCCCGAAAATCTGCGCAAGCGAACGATACAGATTTTCGCCCGAAACGGCGTTATATAAATCTTTTTCTTCCGTTTCGAACGATTTTTCGCCGCCCGAATACACTTCCAAAATCAGATATTTTCCGCTTTCGCAAAGCGCGAGCGCGCGTTTTAAAGTCATGTTTCCGTCCGCCGCCGCGCGCTTGATTTCTACTCCGCGCAGAAACGCCGCCGCGTAATCGGGTTGAATTTTTTCGTATCTGCCGCCACCCGAAAACGCGCCGAAACCAAGAAACGCCGCCGAAGCGAAAAGCGAAAACGCGCCTTTGCCCCGCGCCGCAAGCGCGCACGCCGCCGCAAAAACCGCGCACGCCGCAAAAACGCTGATCGCGCGGCAAATTTTCAACGCCGTTTTTTCGCCCGCTTTCATGGCTAACGCGCATTTTAAAACGCGCCCGCCGTCTAAGGGGTACAGCGGCAGAAGATTGCCCGCGCCGATGAAAAGCGAAAGATAAAACGCCGTATCGGTGTACGCGTAGGTATCGGGAAACAGCCACCAGAGCGCGGCGAAAAGAAGCGCGGTGACAAGATTGCAGAAAGGTCCTGCCGCCGCCACGCGGATTTCGTCTTTGAAAGAAATGCCTTCGAGATTGCCCGAAATCACCGCGCCGTAGGGCATCAGCACCACGCGGTTTAATCGGAAGCCGAGCCGCGCCGCCGCAAACGAATGAGCGCACTCGTGTTCGAGCGCGACAAGCACCGCCCCGAGATACAAAAGCAGCGATCGGCTCAGGCACGCGTACGCCCCCGCAAGCAAAAAGAGAGGGTGAACGCGGAACGCCCGCCCCTCTTCGTTTTGCCTTTTCGGTTTTTGCTTTCTACGCGTTTTACGCACGTTTTTACGCGCGTAGGTTTCTTCCCGGCGCGCGTAATTTGCGTAAACTTTATTACGGTTTGCGTAAACTTCCCTTTGGCTCGGGTACACTTCCGTTTGGCTCGCACCCGTTTTCAACTCTGCGCTTCCGCCCATACCAGACAGTTTTCTTCGTCCACGGCAAACGAAGTGATCATTTCGCCGCCCGAATACATCGTCACCTGCACGTCGTTTTCGCCGCGCGTGTAGCCTACGGGAATGTTCGCGTACACCTTCTCGCCCGTTTCGTAGTACACCGTGTCAAGGCCGCTGATCAGGCCGTAGAAATCGTCGGTGTGCGAAATTTTCACGTCGTAAGTGCCGTTTTCGTTCTTGGTGATTTCGGAAAGCGTGCCGTCTATCGCCGGGTACACGCAGCACTTGCCCTTGAACGTGAGAACGCCCGTATCCGATACCGTAAGCGGCACTTCCGCGAAATCGTTTACCACGCTGCGCAGCGTGAAATCGGAATATTTTTTAACCGCGGGCGCTTCCGCTTTCGGCTGATTGAGCGAACGGAAAAATACGTTCATGCCGCTTTTCGGCAAGAATACGTTCGTCATGAAAATCGTGGCGCAAAGCACGCACGCCGCCGCAAATTCAAACGCCACGAATTTGCCCGCAAAACCGCCCTTTTTGCGCTGCCCCGCCGCGTATGCGCCGCCCGGATATTCGCCGTCGGCGTTATAATTGTAGCTGTTATATCCGCGATCGTTTTCGATCGTCACCGTGTTGAATTCGGAATAGTACGGCTGCGTATAGCCGTTATCGTTTGCCGCGTTTGCGTTTATGCCCGCGCCCGCGCTCGCCGCCGCTTCGCTTGCCGCGTTCGCCACGCTTGCCGCTACGTTCGCGTTTATGTTCGCCGTGCCTGCACCCGCATTTTCGCTTGCGTTTATGCCTGCGTTTGCGCCCGCGCCCGAAAAATCGGAAGAATAGGCGGGATAATCCGCACCCGCGCCGTTTGCGGCCGCCGCAGCAGCGCCGGCAGCCGAAGCCGCAACTGCCGCCTTGTCGTTGACTTTCGAGATAAGTTTTTCTTTGAGATCGCCTTTATTTTTGCGGAATTTTCTGCGTTTTTCCGTAACGGAAACGGTAGAAACGGGGATTTCCAGCATTTCGGCGTACTCGATTTCTTCGTTCATAACGATAAACCTCCTTTTGAAGCCATCGACGAGTTTTTCCGTGGCTTGTATGCTATTTTATGCCCGCGGAAAACAAAAAAGAACGAAAACCGGGAAATTTTTGCCCCGATTTCCGCTCTTTTGGAACGTTTTTTAAATTTTTTGCATATAGCCGAATAAAAATAAGCTTAAATATGCCTGAAAGAATGGCATTTTTGCCCTTTTCGCCGTACTCGCCCTTGAAGTATTCCGATACATCTGCGGGCGATTGCGCCAAAAATCATCAAAAATGCCGTCCTTTCAGTCGCTTCGCGAATTTAGCGGTGCAAATCGCAACTCAAACAAGGCTTTTGCGCGTAGCCCTAAAAGCGCATTACAAGCGAAAACTACGCAATATCAGGCGCGATTTGCCCGCTAAATCAGTTCAAGCTTATTTTTATTCGGCTTCGACAAATTGTTTTTTTATTTACGCGCCCCGCCGAATTTATAAAAATGCTTTATAAATTTTGCCTGCACGCCGCGAGAACGTTTGAAATCCCCGCCGTTTTATGATATAATAAAAAAGCAAAAGCGAACACATTTCAAAACCGCTTCTCTTTTGCAATTTTCAAAGAGGTGAATTTTATGGAAAGAAAAAAATTCGAACGCGGCACAATGGTCGGCGGCATCGTAAGAATCGTCATCGCCTTAATCGCCGTGATCATCGCCGCAAACGTGATCGCTTCGGGCG
Source organism: uncultured Clostridia bacterium (assembly GCA_937888935.1). Classification (GTDB taxonomy): domain Bacteria; phylum Bacillota; class Clostridia; order Christensenellales; family Borkfalkiaceae; genus Scatosoma. Next base: position 1,565 of record CALARO010000201.1, on the reverse strand, counting down.
TAAAAAATCATGATCCCGACGACGATAAATTCGGCGTAGTGTTTATGTGCCTGATCGGCGGAATTATGATTGTTGCCGCGGCGGGGTTTATCTGCAACGGCGTTAAAATGATTATCGACGGCAAAAAATCGCTCGACGTGGCGAGAAAAGGTCATGCCGAAACGGGTAAAATCCTTGATTTATCAGAAACGGAAGTTACCGAAAACCATAACGGATGTGTTTCGAGATACACGATTTACAATTTGAAATTCGAGTATACCGACGAAACCGGGAATTTATGCGAAAGCCGCGAGCAAGTCAGTCAGGCGGTTTATAACAGATTGCAGGAAGTTTCGCTCGTGCCGATTCTTGTGTACAAACAAAGAGCCGTTTTCGATAAAAAGAAATTCGACGCCGAAAACAATTAGTTTTTTACGCCCTCGGCGCAATGCAAAACCCACCCGCGCAAACGGGTGGGCTTTATTATACCTTATTCTTATTTTTCGATTTTATTTCTTTTTTTTGCCGCCGCCGAATATCAAAAGCACGTACCACAAAAACCGCAAAAAGTATACGAGCGACGTGGCAAGCGCGGCTACGTACGTCATCGCCGCCGCTTTCAATACTTTCGAAGCGCCGTACAATTCTTCTTCGTTTAAAATTCCTTCTTCTATCAGCATCGCTTTCGCCCGCCGCGAAGCGTCAAGTTCCACGGGCAGGGTAACCAGCGTAAACAACGTGGAAAGTCCGTACGCCGCTACGCCCACCATCGCGATATTAAATCCCGTGCCGGCAGAGGTCGCCGCAAAAATCGAAAGCTCTAAGATAATGCCTAAAATCACGAGCGGCAACGCGAGAAACGAGCCGATATTCGCAAGCGGCACAAGCGCCGTGCGGATTTTATACGGCAGATACCCGCTCTTTTTTTGCATCACATGCCCGATTTCGTGCGCCGCCACCGCCACCGAAGCCACCGAGTCGTCGCCGTAGGTGCTTTCCGATAAATTCACAAGCTTTTTCGAAGGATTGTAGTGATCGGTGAGATTGCCCTTCACTTTTTCCACGGCTATATCGTCTACGTCGTTCGCGCGAAGCAGCCGCATCGCCGTGTCGTACCCCGTCATTTTCGAGCTTGCCTCTTCATTTCTGAACGCGCTGTATGTAGAATTGACTTTTGCGCTTGCCCACGTTGCGAAAAGCGCGCAAAGCACCAGCAACCCCATAAAGATATAATACATCATTCCTGTTTTCCGTCCTTGATTTCGCTATCTTGGCCGAATGAGCCTTTTTCATTCGGGTATTTATATGATAGCACATTTTTCTTGAATTATCAATCTTTATACCCGAATTTTTAAAAATAAAATCGCCTCGGCGCAAAAAATTTTTTATCACAAACTGTTTTTTGCCCGCGCGCCGACGGTTTGCCGATAAATTACCGATCGCCCGCCGCTTGCGCGCAGCTTGTGCATACCTGCGCCCAAAACGTGAATTGCGTTCATTTTTGCCGCGTTTTCGACTTTTCCCGACTTTTTTCGCGCGAAAATGTTATTTTTTTTCATTTATTTGCACAAAATATCAAGAAAAAA
>CALARO010000200.1 GCA_937888935.1 uncultured Clostridia bacterium | reverse complement strand
TATGTGGTTGCATTCTTTTTCCACGTCCGCCGCAAGACGAATGATTTTATCGTGCGAAATTTTCGCAAAATCATCCATTTCTTCGTTCGCCCGGCAAACCGCCTGCACGATTTTATCCCTGTCGAACACCACTTCCTGACCGTTTCTTTTAATGATCTTCATGCCTTATCGCCCTTCCTTATTATTTCTTCCCCGTCGTAGCCGAAAAAAATACACTCCGCGAAAACCGAACCATCGACGAACGCAAAGCAATTTTTCCCTGAAACACAATATATAGTTGCGAGAGTACTTATAATTATACCATATTTTGTGGCGTTGTCAAGCGTATGAGTACCGCCGCAGGAATTTTTACGTTATAAAAAAAACTTATAGTCCGTATAAAATCCCGTGTCGAAAAACGTCGTTTTTTGTCGGATTTTTCAAGTGATCCGCAGCATTTTTGCGGCTTTTTTGCCGCCGCTTCCGCCGTGCAAATATAGAAAAATAATATATCGCCGCTTTTTCCGCTCAACTTGCGCCCGCCCGTATCGCTTCCGCAGCGTTTTTGCGCCGCACGCCTCCGGGCGAACAAAAAATCTTATCGGCAGTAATTTTCCACTTCTTCGCGCGTGGGAACGGACTGCTGCGCCCCCACTCTCGTGCAGGCAATGCTCGCCGCCTTACTTCCGAAAGCGCAGGCTTCTTCCAAAGTTTTTCCTTCGGAAAGATACGCGCAAAGACCGCCGCAAAGCGTATCGCCCGCCGCCGTGGTATCAATGGCCTTCACTTTGATACACGGATACGTTCTCGCGCCGTTTTCGTCGGCGATTTCGTACCCTTTCGAGCCGAGCGTCGTAACGATTTTTCGTATTCCAGCCGCAAAAAGAGCCGTTTTCCCGCCAAACAAAGCCAGCTCGCTTTCGTTCGGCGTAATCAGATCCACATACGCGAAATATTCCGCGATTTTCCGATCGGCAGGCGCGGGATTCAGCACCGTGTACATACCCTTTTCTTTGGCTATTTTCAAACCATACCCCACGATGTCAATCGGATTTTCAAGCTGCGTAAGAAATACGTCGCCCACGCCCGCGCCGCTTAAAAACTCGTCGATATCCTCTTTTGCAAGGCAAGCGTTCGCACCCTTGTCCAGAATAATGCGGTTGTTGTTTTCCGTCACGATAATCATCGCGATCCCCGTCGGCACGCCGCTTTCTTTGCGCACGTGCGATACGTCCGCGCCCGCCGTTTTCAGATTGGAAATCAGCGTTTCGCCGAACGCGTCGCTTCCCACCACGCCGCACATTTTCACCTTACCGCCCAGCTTCGCCGCAGCCGTCGCCTGATTCGCGCCCTTGCCGCCGCCGTTCGTAATGAAATTGCTTCCCGTGATCGTCTCCCCCGCCACGGGCATATACGGACTTTCAATCCGAAGATCCATATTTAAACTGCCCACAATGTAAATCATATTTTTCACCCTTTCTATTTTTTCGCCCTTTCCATTTGATTTTACGCCGAAAAACCCGCCGTTTTAAGTATTTTTTCCGCCCAAAAAAAGATAAAAAAGCAGTAAAAAAAGCAGAAAAACAGAGCTTCGCGGTACAAGCACGAAGCCCTGTTTCATTCGGCTCGCCGTTTTTTCAAACGCTTATTTTTTCATGCCTTCTTCCACGGCAACCGCCACGGCAACCGTCGCGCCCACCATCGGGTTGTTGCCCATGCCGATCAGCCCCATCATTTCCACGTGCGCGGGAACGGACGAAGATCCGGCAAACTGCGCGTCGGAGTGCATTCTGCCCATCGTATCCGTCATGCCGTAAGAAGCAGGACCTGCCGCCATGTTGTCCGGGTGCAGCGTTCTGCCCGTGCCGCCGCCGCTCGCCACCGAGAAATATTTCACGCCGTTTTCCACGCACCATTTCTTGTACGTGCCGGCCACAGGGTGCTGGAAGCGGGTGGGATTCGTGGAGTTACCGGTGATGGAAACTCCCACACGTTCTCTCTTCATAATCGCCACGCCTTCAGTCACGTCGTCCGCGCCGTAGCACTTCACTTTCGCGCGATCGCCGTTTGAAAACGCCTTTTCGTACACCACTTCCACCGTTTCGGTAGCGTGATCGAATTTCGTTTCCACAAACGTGAAACCGTTGATTCTCGAAATAATATACGCCGCGTCTTTACCGAGTCCGTTCAGAATAACGCGCAGCGGATTTTTTCTCACTTTGTTCGCGTTCTGCGCAATCGAAATCGCGCCTTCCGCCGCAGCAAACGATTCATGCCCCGCAAGGAAGCAGAAACATTCCGTTTCTTCCGATAAAAGCATCGCGCCGAGATTGCCGTGGCCTAACCCTACAAGACGGTTTTGCGCAACCGAACCGGGAACGCAGAACGCCTGCAAGCCTTCGCCGATAGCGACTGCC
>CALARO010000199.1 GCA_937888935.1 uncultured Clostridia bacterium | reverse complement strand
TGAAAACCACCGACGGCGAAGGCGTTTGGCTCGATACGCCGATGATTGATATTATTCACGGCGAAGGAACGATTGAAAAGCGTATCCCCGCCATGCTTCGTATGTTCGGCAAGTACGGCTTGGACATTCGCAAGCAGCCGATTTTGGTATATCCTACGCTGCATTATCAGAACGGCGGCGTGGATATTTCGGCGAGCGCGGAAAGCGGCGTGAAGAATTTGTTTGTGGCGGGCGAAGCCGCAGGGGGTATTCACGGCACAAACCGACTGATGGGCAATTCGCTGCTCGATATTATCGTGTTCGGCAGAACGGCGGGCAAGAACGCCGCCGCGCGCGCGAAAGAAACGAAAACCAAGGAATTAACGCTTGCGTTCGTTGATGAATACGTGAAAGCGATGCAGAAAGCGGGGTGCGAATCGGAAGAAATTTCGCCGAGATTGCTGCCCGATTACAGAAGAAAAGATATGTAAAAGAGGTATAGAAAGATGGCAGAAATTTTTGAAATCGGAATGGTGCTTTGCTTCGGCGCTTCGTGGCCGTTCAACGTGATTCGCGCGTACAAAGCGCGCACGGCAAAAGGTACAAGCCTTTTGTTTACGCTTCTTATCGAAATCGGCTATATCAGCGCGATTATCGGCAAGTTTGTGGCGGCGCACAATGCAAGTGTCAGCGGCGAGTCGTATTGGAACGCAGTAAAAATTATCGCGTTTATTTTCTACTGGATCAATCTGGCGATGGTTTCGGCGGGACTGATCATTTATTTCCGCAATAAGAAGTTAGACGCGAAAGCCGCAGCGCAGAAAGCCGAATAAATAAATTTGATTATGAAGCCCCTTGGAAAAAAATCCAAGGGGCTTAACAGTTACTTTTGCGGTTTATAATTCACATATTCTAAAATTTGAAGATAGGTGATTTTCCTAAAATCGGGTATGCATTTTTATATCTTGATTGATAGTATACCACAAAGAAAACGAAGAAAAATCGAACTACGCAACAAGGTATAAAAATTTTCAAAAATACCTTTTAAGGTATTGGCAATAATTCAGACAGCAAAAAAAGGCTTCCCCGCAGGGAAGCCTTTTCGCATTAAAAAATCAGAAAATATTTACCGCTTGTCCGCCGGCTCGTTCATTTCTTCCAGCTCTTTATTCAAGCCGCGGTTGGTTTTGAAAGGCAGCAAAAACGAATGTTTCTGCTTCAACGCCGCCGCGCGCGCTTTGATCGTTTCTTTCAATTCTTCGTAGCGCACCACAATGTTCTTGTCCTTCGCCCACTTGCGGATTTTTTCCACAACTTTAAACGAGTAGAACACGTCCACAATCATTATGCCGAAATAAATGCCGAGAAAATACCCGTAGGCGGGGTTCGCCGCAATCCAATCGGCAAGCGTAGTCAGGTGCGAATGTACCAGAAAATAATACGCCGTGCCGGCCGCGCCCCACGCCAGCGTGAAAAGGGGACAGATTATGCCCTGAATATTCCCTTTCCGATCGGAATAATCCCACAGCTTCACGTTCATGCCCTTAATAAAAATCAAACCCGTCACGTACTCGATCGCCGTCATCGCCGCCGTAATCACGAAAATGATAAACACATTCCGCCACACCGCCGACGAAATAAACGAATAATCCATCGAACAAATCGCGTACAAAAGCGTGATGCCCGTGCCGTACAGCGGCAGATTCGGTCCTACCAAAAACCCCGGATTGATCCATTTTTTATGCACCGCGCGGCGGAAGAAAAACTCGGTAATCCAGCCGATTGTGCCGCCGAAAACATAGATAATTGATAATTTAAGCAGCGTTTGCATGGGGTACGTCACCTCAGACTTTCATTAACTTTTTAATATAATTGCGCTCGCGGAAAGAAATCTTGCCGTCCACCGAAACCACGCACAGGCACAGTCCCACAACGTCGTCGATAAACTCTTCGTCGGTTTTCGAAAGCTCTTTCGCAAGAATTTTCGAATAATCCACCGCCGATTTTTTCAGCGCGGAGTTTTCCGCCACGATTTTTTTCACCGAAGCGAAATCGAAGTCCGAGCCGAAAACTTTCACCAGCGCGGGGTACATTAAAATGTATTCCTGCTCGTTCACCTTGCCGTCCGCCGTGATCGAAGCAAGAATAAAGCACGCCAGCGTTTCCACGGGATCAATATTTTCGTCCGCGCCCGTCAGCCGCATTCTCGCCAGAATTTTCACGGATTTTTCCGTGAGAATCGCGCCGCGCTGCAAAGCGTTCAGTTTTTCATATTCGTTGCAAAGTTTAAAAAATTCAAACATAGTTTTATATCCTCGTTTTGCCCTTCCCGCCGGGGGCGGGAAGGACAAATGCATTTTAAAGCGGCAGATCTTTCTTCGTGAATCGGATCGAGCCTACGATATAGCCGAGAACGCCGAGTACCGCAAGGATCGCAAACTTCCACAGGAACGCGTTCGTGCCGTCCATAATCGAGATCACGTCGAAGAACGAAATCACCGTAACTTTATTGAAGTAGTTGAGCGAATCCATACGCACCACGGAAGGAATCACGGGCGAGCCGAACAAGCCAAGCATAGCCGCCACGAGCGCGAAGATGGATAAGCCGCCGCCGATCGCCATCGAACGCTTGCTTCTGTCAAACCAGCAGGAAGTGAAGAAGCAAAGCCCGGAAAGTGCAAAAAGCACAAGGAACGCGCCGAGATTTAAAAGCGCAAGCTTGCCGCAGGTAAGCGCAACGTCGCTCTTTACGCACGCAAGACAGATAAAGCTTGTGATCGTAGTCAAAGCGAACATCGAAAGCAGCGAGC
>CALARO010000198.1 GCA_937888935.1 uncultured Clostridia bacterium | reverse complement strand
CCGAAATCCGTTAAAAGCAACAAAAAAACGGCGTATTTTGCCGTTTTTTCACATTTGTATTTTAATCTTTGCTTTATTTACCGCGCCAAAGTTGCAGCGCGCACCCTTCGGGTGTTCGTAACGGACTGCCACGTTATCGTTATATTTTAATTTCCGCCTTATTTACTTCGCCAAAGTTACAGCGCGCACCCTTCGGGTGTTTTGTAGCGGATTGCCGCGTTACCGTTTATATTTTAATTTCTGCCTTATTTACCGCGCCAAAGTTACACGCGCTTGGAGAGTGGTGCGGATTGCGAGCTTTATCGAGTACGACCGCCGCGATTTTACAAATCGTAAATGAGCCAGGGCGCACGCAGATGAAGCCGCAAGATGCGCCGCTATACAAGCGCGCATTAGTTTAATAAGCGCGGGCAAATATAATCATATGCGCCGCCTTCTTCCCGCACACCGCGCACTTTTCTGCGGTTTCGCCTTCGGCGTATACGCGCGCCGTCGCCGCCGTCTGTTCTTTGATTTTATCTTCGCACGCGCGATCGCCGCACCAACCCGCTTTCACGAAATTGCCGCCTTCCACGCCCGCGAGTATGCCGGCCATATCGTCCGCATACACAATCCGCTTATCCCGCCGCGCCCGCGCGCTTTCCAGCATATCTTTCTGCACGCTTTCAAGCAGCCCCGAAACCACCGTTTCCGCGCTTTCCAGAGCATACTCCGCCTTCTCGTGCGTATCCCGCCGCACGCATACCATTTTCCCGTTCTCGATGTCGCGCGGACCGAGTTCCAACCGCACCGGCACGCCCTTCATTTCCCATTCGTTGAATTTCCAGCCGGGCGAATTATCCGAATCGTCGAGCTTCACTCTCACGCCCGCCGCCGCAAGCCGCTTTTCCACTTCGCGGCACTTATCCAGAACGCCCGCCTTATGCGCCGCAATCGGCACGATCACGCATTGAATCGGCGCAACCACGGGCGGCAGCACCAATCCCCGCTCGTCGCCGTGCGTCAT
>CALARO010000197.1 GCA_937888935.1 uncultured Clostridia bacterium | reverse complement strand
AAAAGCCGACGAAAGGCGAAATTCGCCTTTCGGCGGCGTCTTGCTATAAATTGTATGCGGACGGAAAATTGCTCGGCTTCGGCCCGAACCGCGCGGCGCACGGGTATTGCCGTTTTGCCGCTTACGCGTTCGAAGCGAGGCACATCGTTGTGGAAGTGCTTAGTATCTACGTGCAGAATTTCTGTTGGGTGAAGCAGAAACCATTCTTCGCCTGCGAAGTGAAAACGGCGGACGGCAACGCTTTTTCCGCCGAAGATTTCGCTTGCTTCGAACTCACGGACAGAGTGCAGAAAGTGCAAAGGTATTCGTTTCAGCGCGGCTTCGCGGAAGTGTACGAGCTTTCCGCCGATCATCGCGCATTGTATGCCGGCGAGCCGGAAAAAACGCCGTATCCGCGCTGCGAAACGGAAGAAGCGGCATTGCCGGAAGTTTTGCCGGAGTACACCGAAAACCCGCTTCTCGAAGAAGTTTGCGCCCGCACGATAGATTTCGGCGCGGTAAATATCAACAATTCTTTTCCCACGTGGCAGGATCGTTCGCAAACGGAAGTAGGCACGCTTCTCGAAGGATTTTTGCGCCCCGATTGGCAGGCGTTCCCTACGGACGAAGTCAGTCATTTCGAATTTATTCCGGGCGCGGCGGTCGGCGAATACCGCTATGAAACGGTAGATTTTTCGCGTATCTTCACGGGGATCGCCGAGCTTGAAATCGAAGCGAAAAACGCGGGCGAAGTGTACGTGGCGTTCGATGAAATTCTCACGGACGAAAACCGAAAGATTTTAAACCCGTTCCGTGGCGAAACGGCAAACGTTTTTAAATGGCAGCTGAAAAACGCGGGGCAATTTTCGGTATCGTCGTTCGAGCCGTATGCTTTTCGCTACGCGCGGATCATCGCAACGCCGGGCATTTCGGCAAAAATCAAAATCCGTACTTACGAAAACCCCGAAGCGCAGAAATTTAAGTTTTCCTGCGCGGATCAGAGAGCGGAACAGATCATGGAAGCGGCGCGGAATACGTTCGCGCAGAACGCCGTGGATCTTCTTTCGGATTGTCCCTCGCGCGAGCGCGCCGGGTGGCTTTCCGATAGCTATTTTTCGTCGGTGGCGGAATGGATTTTTACAGGCGAAAACAAAGTGGAACGCGCGTTTTTGGAAAATTTCGTGTATGCGGATAAAAGCGGTTTACCCGAAGGGATGATTCCGCGCTGCTACCCCGCCGATTATTACGAAAAGGACGGCTACATACCCAACTGGGCGATGTGGTATATTCTCGAACTTAACAAATATTTCAGGCGGTACGGCCGCGATGAAATAATAGAAAAATCGCGAGAGAACGTAGAAGGACTTTTGCGATATTTTGCGGCGTATGAAAACGAGTACGGCGTGCTTGAAAATCTTTGCGGCTGGGTGTTCGTGGAATGGAGCGCGGCAAACGAAAAATCGCATATTCGCGGCGTGAACGTGCCGTCGAACGCGTGCTATTTCGCAATGTTGCTTGCCGCCGAAGAAATTTATGGAATTAAGGGCTTGAAAGAGCGCGCGGAAAGGGTGCGGGATTATCTGCTTGCGCACGCATACCGCGGCGGATTTTTCGTGGATAATCTCACGAGAAACGCGTTCGGTAAGCTTGAACCCACCGAAAATTATACGGAAACCTGCCAGTATTATATGTTTTTCTTCCGCGTGGCGGATAAAACGACGAATAAAGAATTGTTTTACAAAATGTTAAACGAATACGGCAAGGGGCGTCGGCACGGCGAAGAAGAAAAGTTAGCCGAAGCGAACATGATTTACGGGGTATATATGCGGCTTGAACTGCTGATGCGGGAAGGGCGCAGAGAAGAGTTGTACGAAGAATGTATAAAATATTTTTATGAAATGACGAAGAAAACGGGAACGTTGTGGGAACACAACGGCGCATGCGCGAGTTGCGATCACGGCTTTGCTTCGTACGTAGCGAAATTTCTGATATACGCGCTCACGGGATATGACGTAGTAAGCGAGCAAAAAGCCGAAAATGTTGATCAAGCTGCACCCCTGAAAGGAATCGGCATTGCTTGTGAAATAACTTTTCCTTCGGATAAAAAACTTAGCGTATAACGGCTATATTTGTTAAGTTTGTATTTTAGAAATGGTAAAGTATTCGTTCCGATAAAGATGAGTATATAGAAAAATAAATTTTTAAAAATTTAAAAAATTTTTTTAATATATCATACATAGCATATTTTAATAAGGTAAAATAAAAGAGCTATAAGAGTAAACGATGAAAAGTCGCTATATATTGTTCGGAATAATGTTTGTTCTAGAAGATCACAAACGGCATACAATGCAAGAAATTTCCGATAGGTTAGAAATTTGTAAAGGTACGGTTTGGCGGTGCGTATCCGATCTCTCTCTTTTTTATCCGACAACAACGCGTCACGGGTATCACGGCGGGGTACAACTGCTTCCGAAGAGAAAACCCGATGATCTGACGGACGAAGAAATAGAAGCAACAATCGGCATATTGAAAAAGTTTTCAAGCGAAATAACGGCGATTATAATAAGCAAAATAAGAAAGATGAAGAAAGGGCTTGTTGATGAAAGAAAGCCTTGAAACGCGGAACGTTTTGAAATGAAATTCTTAGTTTTTGAGAGTAGAGAAAATAAGGGAAAAAAGCGCAAAAAACCCGATTTTGAAAGCAGGTTAATATTTTTGCCATCAACGTCAAAAACGAACGGTAAGAAGTCGGAAACCGACTTTTATTTTTGCGAAGGAAAACTTGAAAAAATGAGAATGAGAGAAGAACGTTTAAGGAGATCGCGGTAACAACTGAATATGGAATTATCGAAAAAATACAGCGGAGGGAAAAAGCACGGGGAGAAAGAAAAAACAAGAAGAGATAATCAATGTTTCGGACGATCAATTAGAAGCTTTAGCAAGGGCGTTATTGCCTGCGATAAGATCTTATTTGTTATCTGAGGAAGGGCAAAGAGATTATGCCGAATGGAAAGCAAAGCGAGCGGCGCAAGAAGAATCACGCTCTGAATCGAAATTAAAAAAAGGTTTAAATAAGAAAGAAAAGAAAAACGAAGCAACGGCATAATGAAACAAAGCGAGGGCAGACGGAAAAATTTTTTTTCGTCTGCCCTAAATTTTAGTGGTTATAAATCGGATAGAAAAAGAAATAATCCGAACGATTTTCTTATTGAAAAAAAGTTCGAATTATCACAATCTGGCTGGGGTAGCTGGATTCGAACCAACGAAGTGACGGAGTCAGAG
>CALARO010000196.1 GCA_937888935.1 uncultured Clostridia bacterium | reverse complement strand
CTTCGCCGGACGAAGTGGAAGAATTTACTTCCCGCACCGGCATCGATTCGCTTGCCATCGCTATCGGCACGTCGCACGGCGCGTATAAATTCAAGCCCGGTCAAGATCCCAAGCTTCGCCTTGATATTCTCGAAGAAGTAGGCAAACGTCTTCCCGGCTTCCCCATCGTTCTGCACGGCGCGTCCAGCGTTCCGCAGGATAAAGTGGCGATCATCAACAAATTCGGCGGCAATATGCCCAACGCCATCGGTATTCCCGAATCGGAACTTCGCAAAGCCGCGAAAATGGCGGTTTGCAAGATCAATATCGATAGCGACCTTCGCGTTTCGTTCACGGCGGCAATCCGCAAGCACTTCGCCGAACATCCCGATCATTTCGATCCCCGTCAGTACCTTGGCGACGCGCGCGTTATGATGAAAGAAATGGTGAAGCACAAGATCGTAGACGTTCTCGGCTGCGCCGGAAAAGCCTGAGGCGTTGCCGCACAGTCCCTTGCACGGCATCTGCTTACAAATTTCCGCCATATTGCATAAAAATTCCTTGAAATACAGCGGTATTCCTGCGTCATTTCTATGCAATCTGTCAAAAAATTTGTCGGCGCACCTGCCGCACAAGTCCTGCACGGCAAAGCCTGAATTATCGAAAATACGCGAATTTCGATAAAAAACGGCAAAAAAAGCGAAAAAATCACGCTGCGGCGGCGCAAATAAGTTGACGAACGCGGCAAAGTGTGGTAGAATAATAGCGGCTTGAAAAGGGGCGGAATTTCCGCTCGCAGGACAAGCCGCCCAAAAACCTGCCGCGGCTCGTAAATAAACAATCGGCGCGGCGCGGCAAAATTTAAAAAAGCAAAAAAAGAAAATCATTTGGAGGATTTTTATTATGGCAAACGTAAAAGTTGCTATCAACGGTTTCGGCCGTATCGGCCGTCTCGCATTCAGACAGATGTTCGGCGCAGAAGGTTACGAAGTGGTTGCGATCAACGATCTCACCAGCCCTAAAATGCTTGCGCACCTTTTGAAGTACGATTCCGCGCAGGGCAGATACGCTTTGGCGGACACCGTATCGGCGGACGACGAAGCCGGCACGATCACCGTAAACGGCAAGACAATTCGCATCTATGCGGAAAAAGACGCTACCAACTGCCCTTGGGGCGAACTCGGCGTAGACGTTGTGCTTGAATGCACCGGTTTCTACACCTCGAAAGCGAAGAGCGAAGCACACCTGAAAGCCGGCGCGAAGAAAGTTGTTATTTCCGCGCCCGCAGGCAACGATCTGCCCACCATCGTGTACAGCGTAAACGAAAAAACGCTTACCAAGGCGGATACGATCATTTCCGCGGCTTCCTGCACCACCAACTGCCTTGCGCCTATGGCAAACACGCTGAATAAGCTTGCCAAGATCAAGAAAGGCTACATGACCACGATCCACGCATACACGGGCGACCAGATGGTACTCGACGGACCTCACCGCAAGGGCGATCTTCGCCGTGCGCGCGCCGCTGCCGTAAACATCGTTCCCAATTCCACGGGCGCTGCAAAGGCAATCGGTTTGGTTATTCCCGAACTCAACGGCGTACTCGACGGCTGCGCTCAGCGCGTACCCGTTCCCACGGGATCTTTAACGCAGCTCGTAGCGATCTGCGAAGGCGAAGTTGATGCGGCTACCGTAAACGCGGCGATGAAGGCTGCTTCTTCCGCTTCGTTCGGCTACACCGAAGAAGAACTCGTTTCTTCCGACATCGTTGGCATCACCTACGGCTCGCTGTTCGACGCTACGCAAACGAAGTGCATGCCCATGGGCGACGGCACTACGCTTGTGAAAGTCGTTTCGTGGTACGACAACGAAAATTCCTACACCAGCCAGATGGTGAGAACGATTAAGTACTTCGCAGAACTTTAATCTACGGAATTTATGTAAAGAATTTAAGCGAGTTGCCGAAAAAGCGATTCGCTTTTTTCTTTTAAAACCGAGAGTTTTTCTTCTGAAATCGAAGATTTTTCTTCTTAAATCAAGGGTTTTTCTCTTGATTTTCGGGGTTTTTCGGGCATTTTTGGGCGTTTTTCAAGCGTTTTAGGGGTATTTTCGGGCTTTTTTCGGGCAAAATCGGGCGTTTTTATGGGTAAATTGATAGGAAAATTGATAAAAAAGTATGAAAACTACCGCGCTTTTCACGGGTACACCTGCGATTGCTGCGGCAGAGAGATTTTTACTTATCCGCAAAATCGCCTGTGTGCGACTTGCGGAAACGCGCTTAAAAATATAGAAAGATTTTGCCCGAAATGCGGCAGAAAAACGGTTGCGGAAGGGGTATGCCTTGAATGTAAAGCGCGCATGCCGCAGTTTTTGTTCGCCGTTTCCGCGCTCGCATACGAAGGCGGCGCGGCGAGCATGATCAACCGCTTTAAAAACGGCGAAAAGTATCTTGCATATTTCTTTGCCGAGCGGCTCGAAGCCTTGATTTCGGCGCGTTTTCGGGCGGAAAACGTCGATTTCGGGGAATGTCTGTTTACGTGCGTACCCGATCGCAAAGAAGACAGAAAAAACCGCAAAGACAGGTACTATAACCCTGCGGAAGTGCTTGCGAAAACCACTTGCGAGCGGCTAAACGCGGCGTTTTACGGCGAAATGCTCGTGAAATCGCGCGAAACAAGGCCGCAAAAGAAAATGACGAGAAGCGAGCGTTTCGAGAACGTGCGCGGGGCATACCGCGTACACGAGCGGGCGATCTGCAAGGGGAAAACGGTGGCGGTATTCGACGATATTTTAACGACGGGCGCAACCGGCGACGAGTGCGCGCGAATTCTGCTTGCCGCAGGCGCAGCGCGAGTAATTTTCATCACCGCGGTATCCGTCGCGGAAAAAGCGCAATTCCCCGAATTCGCCGAGTAAACGCTTTAAAATTTATAGCAATATTTGTAGCCTTCCCTTGGGGAAGGCTTTAATTGTTGCTTTTATTCCAAATCGAATAATTCGTTGGGGGGTAATATCCAATCTTTTACAAAGATAAATGATTTGCTCGTAGTTGAGTTCGCTTTTTCCTGTTTCGTATACGCAGTATTTAGATTGATATTTTCCAAGCTCATAAGCCAATTCTTTCTGCGGTATTCCCAGCACTTTGCGGGCAATCCGTAAGTTTTCGCCGACTTTTTTAGAAATTTCGGTTTGCATAATTTTAACCCCTTGTTTTGTTTTTTTCTATAAATAATATAGCAAAAATTGCTTTGTTTTGCTTGCAATATGGCAAAAAACAGTATAAAAAAGCGGCGGTTTTGCAAAAACCGCCGCTTCAATAAATCTATTTTAAAAACTTATTTTTTCTTTACGGGTAAAAGTTCGATATAGCCCCGTGTGCCGATCGGTTCTAACTGTATTCGCGGGTTTTCTTCGTCCCATTCCAGCCCGTAAAACGCGGGATCGTATTTCTTTTCCGCTTCCTGTACATCGCGAATTGCCTGTTCGAAATCTTCTTCGGCAAACGGCTCGCCGCGGAATATAA
>CALARO010000195.1 GCA_937888935.1 uncultured Clostridia bacterium | reverse complement strand
CGAAGCGACCTGAAAGGGCGGCATTTTTGATGATTTTTTGCGCAATCGCCCGCAGATGTATCGGGATACATCAAGGGCGAGTACGGAAAAAAGGGCGAAAACGCCGTCCTTTCAGGCACGTTCAAGCTTATTTTCATTCGGCTACGCTTAGTAAACTCGCGGCGGGACTGCTCGCACGCCTTGATCTGCTCGTTTCTTTCGCGCATGCGGTATTCGGCTTAATCATAAGGCGATATTTTTAAAATTTAATATTATCGGCGGCAATCCGTTACGAAACACCCGATGGGTGAGTTATATTCTTTCTTCGTTGCGGGCATAATTATCGTTATGAAAGCTTCGGAAAATCGCGGCGATTCCGCCACACAAAATATTTCTTCATCCGGGCGCGGCGGCAAAGTGAAAACCGCCGTCCGCTTTTTTAAACGCAAATACGACGTTCTCGCCCGCAAAAAATATTCTACTCTCGCGGGTACGTTCGTCTATTTTCTCGTGATGTCCGTCATGCCCTTTTCCGTGTGGCTCACCATTCTCTTCGGCAGAATGAATCTGCCCGTGGAACGCGTTCTCGAAATGCCCGTTTTCGCTTCCGTGGAAGGCGTGCTGAAATTTATCCGCCGTGAAGCTATGCTCGCCAAAAAAGGCGCGTCGATCGCGCTGCTTCTCACTTCGCTCTATTCCGCTACCGGACTTTTCTACCACATGCGCCGCGGCGGCGAAATCATTTACGGCTATACCCGCAAAAAAAGCGGCTGGCGCGTGCGCGCGTCAGCTTTACTCTTTTCGTTCGCCGTGATGCTCGCTTCCGCGCTGCTGCTTGCCGTGTTTGCCGGCGGCGCGGTGCTGTTTTCCAAACTCTTTTCAGGCTGGCCGCTCTTTGTGTGCGATTATCTGCTGCTTTTATCCCTTTCCTTTTTCCTTGTACTGATGCTCAACGCTTACGTTTGCCCCTACAAGGTGAAATTCGGCGAAATCGTGAAAGGCACGCTCTTCACCGTGGCGGCGTGGGCGGCGGCTCTCGCCGGGTTCGCCGTGTATTTAAAATTCGGCAACACCGGCAGACTGTACGGCGCGATCAGCGCGGCGTTCGTGTTTTTACTGTGGCTGTACGTGCTGATGACCTGCTTCGTGGCGGGCGTGGCTTTCAACAGCGAAGATAAATCGCTTTCCGGCGAAAAATCCGAAGAAAAAACGCTGTGATTCCGGCGAAAATTCGACAAAAATCCCGTGCGAATTATGCAAAATTCAGGCGAAAAATTTGCGCTTTTCGACAAACAATCGAAAAAAACGATTATTATAAATCGCATTATTCATTAAAAAAATTATAAAAAATACTTGCTTTTCTTCATATAATAGTGTATAATATTTGCAGTCATTCGGGAAACCCCGCAGGATATACATAAAAACGTACAAAAACCGCATAAAAATTCAAGAGAGCGCGCTCTCTTACTTGTCGTTTTATCAAAAGATAAAACGACAGACGTATTTATAGGCGGCAAAGGACGAAAACAAAGTAAAATCTTGCAGAAGCTTTCCCAAAAGGCGAATCGAGTGCCGTATCTCTTAAAAAATGCGGAAAGGACTAACAAGATGAAACTGGTAAAGAAAATCGGTATTTCATTGGCGGCTTTATCGGCGGCGTTGTGCGCCGTGGGGCTGGCTTCGTGCGAGAAAGAACACGAGCATGTGTGGAGCGGAAACATTTCGTACGTCTGGTCGGACGATAATTCTTCCTGCACCGCTACGCGCGTTTGCACCGAAGATTCTTCGCACACCGAAAGCGAAACCGTGCAAGCGGTGAAAGTGGTTACGCAGGAAGCTACCTGTGTGAAAGAAGAGCTTTCTTCTTACACCGCTACGTTTGAAAACAGCGCGTTTGCGAAGAAAGTGAAGTCGGACGTGAAAACCGGCGAAGCTTTGGGCCATTCTTACGGCAGCGTTGTGTACGAGCTGAGTGAAAATCACGCGGAATGTCACGCGAAGCGCGTTTGCGAACGCGAAGGCTGCGAAGCTTTCGAAGAAGAAACGAAAGCGGTTGCGGAAAATATCGTTTCGGCGGCTACCTGCGAAGGGAAAGGCTCGAAGAATTATTCGGTGAGCTTCGACAACGCGGCGTTTAACGGCGCGGACGGCAAGTGGGTGAGCGACAGCTTTGAAATCGCTGCGCTTGGGCATGATTTCAGCGAGCCTACGTATGCGTGGGCAAGCGATAATTCTTCTTGCTATGCCGAGCGGCATTGCCTGCGCGACGGCTGCGACAAGAAAGAAGAAGAAACCGCGGTTGCCGTGAAAGGCGCGATTGCGCAGGAACAGGATTGCACGCACCCCGAAGAAAGGGGCATTGTAGCTTCGTTTAAAAACTCTGCGTTTAAAGCGCAGTCGTTGGAAAAAGTACAAACGCTGCCTGCGCTTGGGCATGATTGGGGCGAAGCTTCGTATACTTGGATAGCGGACGAAAACAATTCGAAGGCATATGCAGCGTGCCGAGCGGAACGCCATTGCAAGCGCAG
>CALARO010000194.1 GCA_937888935.1 uncultured Clostridia bacterium | reverse complement strand
GTTCTCGATACGTGGTTTTCTTCGGCTCTCTGGCCGTTCTCCACGCTCGGCTTCCCCGATAAAACGGAAGATTATAAGTATTTCTATCCTACCGACGTGCTTGTCACCGGCTACGATATTATCTTCTTCTGGGTGGCGCGTATGATTTTCTCGGGCATCGAGCATACGGGCAAAGCGCCCTTCCGCGACGTGCTGATTCACGGCATCGTGCGCGACGAGCAGGGCAGAAAAATGAGCAAATCGCTCGGCAACGGCATAGATCCGCTCGAAGTCATCGAAAAATACGGCGCGGATTCGCTCAGACTTTCGCTGATGACGGGGATCGCGCCCGGCAACGATACGCGCTATTCCGATACGAAAGTGGAAGCATCGCGCAATTTCATCAATAAACTGTGGAACGCTTCGCGCTTCGTTTTAATGAACGCCGAAGGCAAAAAAATCCCCGCGATCGAAAGCGTGAAACTCACGCCCGCGGATAAATGGATTATTTCAAGACTGCAAACGTGCATCCGCGAAGTCACGGCGAACCTTTCCAAGTACGAACTCGGCGTTGCAAGCGAGCTTGCCACAAGCTTCGTGTGGGATAATTTCTGCGATTGGTATATCGAGCTTACAAAACCCGCGCTTTACGGAGAAGACGAAACGAAGCGGCTCGGCGCGCTTTCCGTGCTGTGCTTCGTGCTTGAAAACGCGTTGAAATTGCTGCACCCGTTCATTCCGTTCGTCACGGAAGAAATCTATTCGATTCTGCCCGTTTTCGAAGGCGGCGAAAAGCGCGGCAGCATCATGGTGGCGGACTTCCCGCGGTACAATTCGCGCATGTCCTATAAAAAAGAAGCGCGCACGTTCGAAGGCGTAATGGACGTAATCAAAGCGGTGCGCAATATGAAAACGGCGGCGCAATGCCCGCCTTCCAGAAAAGTGGAAGTGTATCTCGTCACGGAAAGCAAGCGGCTGATGAAGCTGAATGAAGACTGTATTCTGCGCCTTGCGGGCGCGTCCGCGCTGAAATTCACCGAAAGCGCGGAAAGTATCGGCGAAAAAACGGTTTCGCAGGTGACGGAAGCGGCGCAGATCTACGTGCCGCTCGGCGAGCTTGTGGATATCGAAAAAGAAAAGGCGCGGCTCGCGGCGGAAATCGAGCGGATCAAGGGCGAAATCGCGCGCGCCGAAGGCAAACTCGCCAACGCGAATTTCGTAAACAAAGCGCCCGCGAAGCTTGTGGAAGACGAGCGCGAAAAAGTGAAAAAATACCTCGATATGCTTGAAAAATGCGAAGCGCAGCTTAAAGATCTCAATTCGTAAGCGGTTTCATTTTTGCGATTGTTTCATTTCCCGGAAACGCGTTTATATAATATATCGCAAAAGAAAAACGGGAGATAAATTATCATGAGCGAAATCAAGAAATTTTTCACGAAACTCAAATGGGAAAAGCTCGTTACGGCAATCGTGGCGATCGTTCTCGGAATTTTGTTCGTAGCCAAACCGGACGACGCGGGCAGCGTGGTATGCAAAGTGGCGGGCGTGGCGATGCTCGTGCTTTCCGCCGCGCTTCTTATAAGGTATTTTTCGTCGGCGCGGCTGTTCCCCGAAAACCTGATTTTTTCGGCGGTGCTGTTGCTTCTCGGCATTTTCTTCATCGCGAAATCGGGCGTAGTGCTTACGGTAATCGGCTTATTTTTCGGCATTTTTCTCGTGATCGACGGCGCAAGCAAACTTCGCGACGGTTTCGACGCGTTCAAAGCGAAATCGCAGGGCTGGTGGATCTGGTTTTTGCTCGCGTTGCTTACCATCGTTCTCGGTATTCTCGTGATGTTCGGCGAATCGGTGATGCTTCTTCTCGGGATATCGCTGATTATCGACGGCGTGAGCGACGTCGTTACCACGCTTTGGCTGAGCGCGGGCGTGCGTAAAGTGAAAAAGGAAATCGAAAACGACGTAAAAGATTTCGGCGATATGGACGAAGTGAAATAAAATATAAAAAAGCGGCAACGGACAGCGGAAAGCATTTTTCGCCGTCCGTCGTTTTTTCGGAGAAAAAGTATGACGATTCACCATGATAAATTATTGTACGGAAAGCTCGAAAGTTTGCAAAGCGAGTTTTCGGAAGAGCATATTCTGGCAATGGCGGGCGCGCTGAAAGAAAGCGAAACGCCTAAAAACGCGGACGAACCGAAGCAAAAAACGCCGCAAAAATCGGCAAAGAAAAAGAAAAACGAGAAAAATAAGTGAAACTTGCGAAAAATCCTTGCCAAAGGCGGCAAGGTGTGATATAATCAATTTAGCCGAATGATCTCAGGGGATACATTCGGCTAAAAAAATAAGAAGCCGGACGGCGAGCCGTCCGTTAAAATTTCGGGAGAAAAAGATGAAAAAACGCATTGCAATCATCGCGCTTACGGTATTTGCGCTCGGCGCAATCGCCGCGGGCTGCGCCGCGAAGAACGACGACGAAACGCCAAACTACGAAGATACCGCCTATACGGTTACGTTCGTGCAACCGGATAAAACCGAGATAAAAGTAAAGGCAAAGAAAAACGATAAAGGGAAATATATTCTGAATTCCGAAGATATTCCCGCAATCGACTACACCGGTTACGAAGGCTACGAAGGGTTGGTGTGGAACAGAAAATCGTTCGATAATATCACCGCGGATATCACGGTGGAAATCGACTATACGGGCAAAAAGGCAATCGAGTACACCATAAAATACGATGTAAACGGCGGCGTGGGTACGATCAATGATTATAAAGTGACTTACGATAAAGATAACTACGTGCTTGCCGAACCGACCGCCCCGGCGGGGAAATATTTCTACGTCTGGCAGAACGCCGACGATCCGTGCCTGAAAAACAGCGACGAAAGCGACGATTATAAAGCGAACGTCGCGCTTACGGGCAAATGGTCGGTTGTGGGCGCAAACGCGGATAAAACGATCAATCTTAAAGCGGTTTATAAAGATTTGCCGAGTGAAAAAATTCCCGTAACGTTCGTGCAGACGGGGCAGCGCGTGCAAGAGCTTGAAATCGTGCAAAACAAGAAAATCACGAAAGAGCAATGGGAAACGATTGTGCCGGTTATGCCCGAAGGATACGAGCCGGGCGAGTGGAATTTCGACTATGCGAATATAGAAATCACCCGGAAGATCGAAATCAATCTGAAAACGCCGAATCCCAAAACGTTTACGATCACTTACGAACTCGGCAATGTTGATGGCGCAAAACTTTGCGATAAAGACGGCAAAGAAATCACGGTGTATACCCAGAGCGTGAAATACGGCGAGTTTGTTACCGTCTGCAAAGCAACGGATAAAAAAGGCAATTGGTTGTTCGACGGTTGGAAAATTAAAGACGGCAACGTTTTCTTCCGCAACGGACAGAGATATACCGATCTGAAAGACGTCACGCTTGTGGCGCAATGGGTAAAATCCGAAGAAGACGAATGGACGGGGTATTATTGATACCGCATTTTAAAAACTTCATCGAATAAAAATAATACCCCCGATGGTTTCGTCGGGGGTATTCGTTTACCGTTTTTTTTGAATTTCACGCTCTGCTTTTTAAATGGTGATAGGGAATCCAGATTATAAGCAATGCAAAAGCAGCAATCGCCGAAACGATGCCGCAAGTCGCAAACGAAACGCTCAGTCCGCTCATCGCCGCGCTTGCTTCCGCGCCCGCCGCGCCGGCCGCCGCGCCCGCCGCGTTCGTAGCGAATCGCATCGCAACGGTGGGCAGCGCATACAGCACCAGGAAGGGCAGCCAGCCGAGCCAGATCGGAAGTTTCAGCTTCACCACGGGGTTTCGGCTCGCCGATTTGCAAATGATTTTCAAAAGAATATACGCCCACGTGAAAAGGGTGAAAATAATCACGCCGCCCGCGATTTTCAGCACGAGAAGCACCGTGTCCATCTTGTCGCCGATGCTTTCGTTGATCTTCGTCGTCAGCGCGCTTTTTAATTGTTCCGTCGCGTCCGCCGTTTCGCCCGATTCCGAACCCGTTTCCGCACCGCTTTCCGATCCGCTTTCCGAACCCGCGCCGGATTCCGAGCCGCCCGCTTCGCTTTCCGCGTTCGCCGTAAATGCGGCAAAAGCGTATTTCACGCCCGCTTCTTCCTTTTTCTCTGTGTTTTCGCCGCCGCTTTCGCCCGAGCCTTGCGAGCCGTTCATCGCCTGCGCAAGCAAATCGGCAATCAGTTTATCGGCGTCGATGTTGCCGTTTTCGTCCGCCACTTCGCGCAATACTTTTTCCACTTCTTCGCGCGCTTTCGCTTTATCTTCTTCCGAAATCTCTTCGTCCGTTTCCGATTTATAAATGTTCGCAACTGCGTTCACCGCAGCTTCCGAAACGGAAGTCACCGTCGCGTCGTCGCTCACCAGAGCGTCCGTCAGCTTGTCAAGCTCTTCGTTCATGACGGCTTCGTTTTTCCATTGATATTCCTTGCCGTCTTCGTCTTTGAGCATTTCTTTCAAAGAAACTTTCGTCGCGGATTTCACCGCCACTTTCGAAACTTCTTTCACCGTGCCGGAAAGCTGTTCCACAAGCGAATCCACGTTGTAACCGATCAGATCCGCCACCAATTTTTCGCCGTTCCCGGAAAACGAAGAAAGAAGCGTTGCGGTGTGCAACTCAACGCCGAATTTCGCCTGAATGGGGTTGGCTTCCAGCTCTTTCTCGATTTCTTTCATCAGCTCGTCGGTTTCGCTCGCGCCGCTTCCGCCCGAACCTGCTTCCGACCCCGAACCTGCTTCCGAACCCGTTTCCGAACCCGAGCCGCCGGAAGTACTCGTCATTGATTTAAAGGTTTCGGCGGTAAGCGTATAATTTACGTTTACTTTCCAAAGCGGCGCAACGAAATACGCCAGTATGGAAGCAAGACAAATCAGCGCGATAATCAGATTGAAAATCGTAGCCGCAATCTTGTTTTCCACCACATACTTTCTGCTCATAATCTACTCCTTCCCGCGTGCGTTATTCTTTCGTCGCGCTTTACGATTTTATTCTAACAGAAACAATAAAAACCGTCAAGCATTTTGCGCGGCGAAAGGTTAAAATGCATAATTTTTCCTAAGATCCGCAAATTACGGATATGGAAAATTTATCTTTTTATTCCTTTTTAAATGTATTCTATGCGTGCGAGGGGCGCGCCCGTGCGTATCAAAGCTGCGGCGGCAACTTCGCAGGCGGCGGCGCGGAAGCGAAAATCCGTACCCGCGGCGGCGTGCGCCTGCCGGACGATCGCGAAAACGCGTTTCCCGTCCGCCCGGAAGCGGAAGGAAGATAAAAGGGGCAAAACATGACGGGAAAAAACAGAGAAAACTACAATAAAAATTATATCGCCTACGTCAATTCGTTCGCGCCGAAAACGGATCATTTCAAAAACTGCCTGCGCGCGTTTCTCGTGGGCGGACTGATTTGTTGTATCGGTCAGTTTTTCCGCTTTATGCTTGAAATCGTGTTTCACTTATCGGGCGACGAGCTTGCCGGCTCGGTGAGCGTGCTGCTGATTTTTTTAGGAACGCTGCTCACCGGCTTGGGTGTATACGACCGCATCGGCAGAAACGCGGGCGCAGGCTCGATCGTGCCGATCACGGGCTTTGCGAACAGCGTATGTTCGCCCGCCATCGAGTTTAAAACGGAAGGCTGGATCTACGGCACGGCGGCGAAAATGTTTATCGTAGCCGGGCCGATCATCGTCTACGGCGTGCTGGCCGGCACGGCCGTCGGTTTTATCTATTTATTATTGCCGTAATCGGGGCGAAACGGAGACAAAAAATGCAACAAAAATCTCAGACAATCTATTTCCCGAATTTACCGCGCATATCGGCGAGCGGCACGGTGGCAGGGCCGAAAGAATGTGCGGGCGTGGTGGGCAAGTACGTAGATCTCGCGCTGGACGACGATATGTTCGGCGAAAGCACCTACGAAAAAGCGGAATGTAAAATGCTTCGCTATGCCGTGAGCAAGGCGCTCGAAAACGGAAAAATTTCCGAAAGCGATCTTGATCTGTTTATTTCGGGCGATCTTCTCAATCAGATTATCTCCGCGTCGTTCGCCGCGCGCGATTTGTCCGTGCCGTTTCTCGGCGTGTACGGCGCGTGTTCCACCATGGCGGAATCGCTCGCGCTCGCCGCGCTCGCCATCGACGCCGGGCATGCAAACCACGTCGTCGCCGCCACGGGCAGCCATTTTTCGTCCGCCGAGCGGCAGTACCGCTACCCGCTCGAACTCGGCACAACCCGCCCGCCGCAATCGCAATGGACGGTAACGGGCGCGGGCGCAACGCTCGTAAGCTCGGCGAAGCACTCGGAAAGCCGCGTGGCGATCACTTCGGCAACGTTCGGCAGGGTGGTGGATTTCGGCGTCACGGACGTAAACAACATGGGCGCGGCAATGGCCCCTGCGGCGTGCGATACCATCGCGGCGCACCTTCGCGATACGGGGCGGAAAGCTTCGTACTACGATCTGATCGTCACGGGCGATCTGGGCGCGCTCGGCAGTCGTATTCTGAAAGATCTCACGTGGGAAAAGGGGATAGATCTGCACGATACGCACGTGGATTGCGGCGAAATCGTATATAAAGTGATCGAAGACGAGTTTCAGGGCGGCAGCGGCGCGGGGTGCAGCGCGGTGGTGCTGAATTCGTACCTGCTCGAAAAAATGCGGCGGCGCGAGATTAAAAAAATACTGTTCGCCGCCACGGGCGCGTTGCTTTCCACGGTTTCGAGCGGACAGGGGGAGTCAATCCCCTGTATCAGTCACGCCGTCGGCATAGAGCTTGTATAGCGGCGCGCGTGCAAATTTTTAGCCGCTTAGGGGCTTCCCCTTGGGGGGAAAGCTCCGCCGTAGGGCGGTGATGAGGGGCAGTTGGTTAACGATTGGTATGCATTGCCGCCGCGGAGCGGTGAAGACGTGCGCAACAATGTAAAAGGAACAAAAAAATCATGTACGAAGAATATCTGCAAATCTTATATATGTTTTTAAAGGCGTTCGCGGTGGGCGGACTGATTTGCGTAATCGCGCAGATCGTCATCAATATCACCGATCTCACGTC
>CALARO010000193.1 GCA_937888935.1 uncultured Clostridia bacterium | reverse complement strand
CAAGCGCAAGACCCGCATATTCGTTCTCGCGCCGCGCCATGGCGATCTGCGGAATTAAAATAAACGACTCGATCACGAGCATGAACACAAATAAAAGAATTTTCGCCAAGGCGAAATAGGTGTCCGCATTCCGCCAGTCCACGGAATCGAGCAGCTGCCGCACAGCGTTTTTTTCTTTTTTATCTTCCGCCGCGCCGTTTTGCATTTCCTTTTTTGCCGCAACGGCTTTTTCCGCGTTTTTCGTCTTTTTATCCAACATACCCCGCCTTTTCCGCTGCTGCAGATCGCTTAATCACCGCTATTTTATCATATCTTTCAAAAAATGTCAACTTCTTCCCGCGCGAAAAAGCGGCTTTCCCGATTTTTCGGAAAAACCGCCGCCCGTCGCCGACTTAAACAGCCGATTTAAAACATAGCCGCTTTAAATACAACCGCTTTAAAATACAGCCGATATAAAATCCCGTCGGAAATTATTTTGTAGAATACTGCGTATCTTCGGGCAGCTCGATTTTCAGCTTGCCTTTCAGCGGCAGCTCGCGCGAAGAGCCGCCCACGTAAATTTCGAACCAACCGTTTTCCACGTACCACTTATCAAACGCGGTGCTGTAATACGCAAAACTCGAATAATCAAGCGCTACCCGCACCGTTTTGGTTTCGTGCGGCAAAATTTCGTCCTTCGAAAACGCCTTCAATTCCTTCTCGGGGCGATGCACCATCGCCGAAACGTCCTTCACGTAAACTTGCGAAACTTCCTTGCCCGCCACGTCGGAAACGTTCGTAATATCATACGAAATCTCAAAATCGGTATCGCCTTTCTTCTCGATTTTCAGATTCGAATACTCGAATTTCGCATACGAAAGACCGTACCCGAACGGATAAAGCACCTGTTTCCCCGCGCGGTCGTAATAGCGATATCCCACGAAAATGCCGTCGTCGTACAAATCCGTTTCGCCGTCCTTCGTGTCGCCGCCCTTGTAGGTATCTTCCAAAGTCAAAGGGAAAGTTTCCGTCAGCTTGCCGCTGAAATTCTCTTCGCCGCAAAGCAGTGCGGAAAGCGCCTCGTTCACGCCCTCGCCCGCAAATCCTACGAACACCACCGCGTCCACCGCGTCTATCCAGCGGCTCATATCCACCGCGCTGCCCGCGTACACAAGCACAACCGTCTTATGCGAATGCGCCGCGATTTTCAAAATTCTGTCTTCCTGCGCTTCCGTCAGGCGAATCGACATTCTGTCGTCGCCCTCGTATTCCACGCCGTCGCCGTGCCCTATGGGCACAATCGTTACGTCCGCGTCGTAAGCAATATGATACATACCGCGCCAATCGCGATCCCACTGATTATCGCTACGATGATCCACTTCCGCGCCCGTTTTTTCGGCAATCAGGGTATGCAGCGCGGTTTGTTTAAACGCCGTCTGCACTCTGCCCGATCCGCCGCCCGAAAGATACGGACATTCCGAAATCGAGCCGTACACAAAATATTTTTTCTTCTCGCCGCAGCCGTCGGCGCAATTTTCGCTCTGCTTGCCGCAATCGCCGCAAACGCCCTTCAACGGCAGGATACCCCCCTCGTTTTTCAGAAGTACGATGCCCTCTTCCGCCATTTTCACCGCTCTCGCATGGCGTTCTTCTTCCGTGCTTTCCACCTTTCTCGTCGGCTTGGCTTTCTCGTTCTTTTCCACGAGTTTCAACACCTTTTCCACGCGCTCGTCAATCTGCTTTTCCGTAAGCTTGCCGCTCTTCACCGCCGCCGTAAGCTTTTCCACGTATCCGTCGTAATGCGGCATGCACAAATCCAGCGTCGCTTCCACCGCTCTCACCGGGTTATGCACCGCGCCCCAGTCCGACATAATAAGTCCGTCAAACCCGAGCTGACCGCGCAGCACGGTATCGAGCAGCTTCTTGTTTTCCGAAGCGTACACGCCGTTCACGGGGTTGTACGAACACATCACCGTCCAGGGTTTCGCTTCCATCGCCATTTCAAAAGGCTTTAAGTACACTTCGTGCAGCGCGCGCTCGTCCACTTCGCTCGATTGGTGACATCTGTCGTATTCCGAATTATTCGCGCAGTAGTGCTTCACCGAAGTGCCTATGCCCTTATCCTGCAAGCCTTTCACGTACTCTACGGCAAATTTTCCCGATACATACGGATCTTCCGAAAAATACTCGAAGTTTCTGCCGCACAGCGGAGTGCGCTTGATATTCACGCCGGGCGCAAGCAGAATGTCCGCGCCGCGATAAATGCACTCGTCCGCAATCGTCGCGCCGTACTCGTAGGCGAGCTTTAAATTCCACGTATTCGCCAGCACGTGGCAGGTGGGCATCGCCGTGGCGGTAAACGTTTCTTCCTGCTTTTCGGGGTTGTGCATGCGCAGCCCGGAAGGACCGTCCGAAACCCACACGGTTTTCACTTTCCCGTTCGCGCCGTCCGTCTGCCAGCCGTTCGCGCCCGTTAAAAGCGCGCATTTCTCTTCCAGCGTCAGCTTTTTCAAATCGTAATTCTTCATCTTTTTTTTCCTGTTCCTTTCTATTAGTTTTTGCTTTTGCAAATTCCGCGCGTTTCACGCGAAATTCGCTTTACAATTCTATTATATCATAGTCCCGCAAAAAAATCTTCTCAAAAACAGTTGTATTTATTCTCATTTTATGATATAATTTTCGTATCATAAAAAGCCAAAGGATACGAAAATGAAAGCGTTTTACGAAGAATATCGCGACGACGACGAAAATCTCATCGTCATGCGCAACGGCTTTTATCTTTTCCCGCCGCATTTCCACAGAAATATCGAAATTCTCATCGTGAATAAAGGCGCGTACACGGTGGTACATAACGGCGTTTCTTATTCTGTGAAAAACGGCGATCTCTTCTTTTGCGGCAGCTACGATCTGCACTCTTTCGGCACGCCCGAAGGCAAAGAACAGGATGATTGCTGCATGATCATTCCCGCCCGGCTTACTTCCGCTTTCAACGAAAGAAACAAAGGCTTGCGCCCCGTTTCGCCCGTCATTCGCGAACCCGCGCTTTGCGCCGAACTTTTAAGCGTCGCCGACAGGTGGATGGATAAAGAAAAAAATCCCGATTCCGTGCGCGGCGCGGCGGCAAATCTGCTGCTTTCTCTCATCGAACAAAAGCTCGATCTTCGCCCCGGCAAAGAAAAGGACGAAACGCAGCTGATCCGTATGATTTTATCCTATCTTTCGGCGCATTTCCGCGAAGATATTTCGCTTCCTTATCTCGCCAAAAAATTCGGCTACACCGAAGCGCACGTGTCGCGCGTTTTTCACCGCTACACCGAAACGGGTTTGCCGCGCTATATCAACCGCCTGCGCTTAAACTATGTGGATACCTGCAAAAAAAACGATCCGCACGCCGATCTCACCCGCGTGATTTTCGATGCCGGCTTCAAAAGTATTCCCACCTACTACCGCGCCAAAGCGCAGGACGCGCCCATCGCCACGCACACGATCAAGCCGTAGCGCGCCCACACTCTCCACCCGCTCTCTCGGGGGCAAACGCACGTTTGCACCCGCAGACTGAAATTTTTAAAATCCTTCCGCCGCAAAATCAAACTTCGAAACGAACGATTTTTTATCGGCATAGGCAAGCGGCGAAGCGGCGGAAAAATGCAGCGTGATTTTCTTTGAAATCAGGCATTGCCGCGCCTTGCCGTACTTTTGATTGAGCGTTTTATCGCCGTATTTCGTATCGCCCAGCACGGGAACGCCGAGATACGCCGAATGAGCGCGGATCTGATGCGTTTTCCCCGTATGAAGAGCAATTTCGCACAACGCGAGATCGCCCTTCTTTTTTATGATTTTAAACCCCGTGGCAATGCTTTCCGCACCCTTTTGCGGCTTGTTTGAAATCCGCACGATCGCCCGCGCCGGATCTTTCGTTAAATACGCCGTTTTTTCGATAAATCCGCCGCCTGCGCCGCCCGCGCCCGCGCTTATAGTACCGCCCGCCGCAGCGTTTTTCCCCGCGCCTTTCGCCCCTGCGCCCTTGCCGCCGCCCGCCGCCGGCATGTCCGCCGCAAGCATGTCCGCGGGAAAATGATTTTTCAATACGGCGAGATACGTTTTTTCGATCGCGCGCGATTGAAACGCTTTTTTCAATTCTTCCGCGCTTTCCATGTCTTTTGCGAAAATCATCGCGCCGCGCGTATTCCTGTCCAGCCGATGGATAAAATACACGGCGTTTTTCCCGCGCTCGCGGGCAAGCGTCGCATATACCGCTTCCGAATTTACGCCGTCTTCCTTATCAATCGCAAGCAGCTTTTCGTCCTCGTACAAAATCAAAAACGCAGGCTTTTCTTCCTGCTCGCGCGTCAGATAATAGCGCACCGTATCGCCCGCTTTCACCCGCGCCGATCCCGCCGCCGCGCGCTCGCCGTTAATCCTGATTTCCCGCGCTTTTAAAAGCCTGTCGAAGAAAAACGAAGCCTGCGGATCGTGCGTATCCGTAAACTCTTTCAGGCTGCTTTCTTCTTCCGCTATCCATTCTCTCATTGTGTTTTCAATTCCTTTTTGTTTTTTCTGTTCCGTGCCGCCCGCGCGGCAATCGCCGCCGTTCCCGCCGCTGCAAGCAGTAAACACGAAATCACCGTTCCCACCCCGCGCGAGAAGATAAAATACACGAAATACGCGCATAAAAACGCGCCCGTCACCTGCAAAAACGCATACTTCCACGCCTCGCGCGCCCCGATTTCTTTCGCCGCCGCGCTCACCGCCGCGATACAAGGCGGCATCAGGGTTACGAAAGTCAGATACGCTGCGCCCGCCGCCCGCGAAAGCCGCAACCCTTCGGGGCAAAGCGCGCTTAAAAGTCCCGCCACGTTTTCCTTCGCCGCAAAGCCGCCCGCCGCCGCAAACGCCGCCCGCCAGTCGGTTACGCCCATCGGATAAAAAAGCACCGCCAGCCGCTTGGAAACCCACGCCAGAATACTTTCTTCCGCCGCGCACGCGCCCGAAAAATTCACGGACGAAAGCACGTAGGCGCACACGGTGAAAGCAAGCACCGCACCCGATACCTTTATTATAAATTCTTTTAATCGAAAAAGCAACTTTTTTGCGATAAAAAGCGGCGCGGGAACGCAAAAATCCGCAATTTCCATAATAAAATCTTCTTCTTTGCCGCCGCAGAACGAAGAAACGAGCAATCCCGCGCCCGTGCCGAGTACGTAAAGAACGATTGCGCCCAGAAACGCGTTCGCGGTAAGCGAGCTTAAAAGCGTGAGATATACGGGCAGTTTCGCGCTGCACGGCACAAAGTACAGGCAGCCGATCGCGCGCTTTTCGGCGTTTTTATTTTCGAGCGCGGCGCTCGAAGCAATGCCCGCCGCCGTACACCCGTACCCGAGAAACACGCAGAAAGCCGCCCTGCCGGAAAGCGAAAGCAGCGAGAAAAAACCGTCCGTTTCATAGGCGAGATACGAAGCGATACCACTTTCTTCCGCGATTTCGGAAAATAAATATAATATCGCGAGCTGCGGCAAAAAGGATAAAACGCCGCCCACTCCGCGCAATACGCCCCCGCAGATCACGTTTTTCGCCACGGAATTTTTAATGACTTTTTCCGCCCGCGCCGCCAGAAACGCAAACGCGCTTTCGATTTTTTCTTTCGCCCACACCCCGGGCGAACGCGCGCCGAACGCCAGATAAAATACGCCAAGCACCGCCAGAAAAAACGCGGGCAAAAGCCAACCGACCGCAAGTTTTGCGCCCCCGTTTTTCTTCTTTCGGGCGGGCGTGTAGCCGTCGATTTTCCCGCCCGCACCCGCTTGTTTTTCAAAAAAAGTCGTCCGCGCCAACCCCGCGCCGCCGCTTTCCCCCGAGCCGCCTATTCTCGCTATGCCGGCTTTGCCCGCCGCGCCGACTTTTCCCGCCGCGCGGAAATCAACGCCGCCTAAAAATTCTTCAAAGCCGCGCACCGATTTTTTGCTTAACGCGTTCACTTCGAAGCACGGCGCGCCGAGCGCGGCGGAAAGCCTTCGAATATCGAGCGCGCCGCCGTATCTTCGAAGTTTGTCCGCCATGGTAATCGCCGCAATCACGTCGCACCCGCTTTCGCGCAGCTCGAAGAAGAGCGGCAAAGATCGTTCAATCGCGCACGCGTTCATCACCTGCACGATTTTCACGCCGTTTTTCTTGGCTTCGTTCAGGGCGCGCGCGGCGATTTTTTCTTCGTTTTTCCCGCTTTTCAGCGTGTAAAGACCAGGCACGTCGTACACCGCGCCGATGTTTTCCGCCCTGCCTTCCGCGCAGGAAACGGCGGCGGTAACGCCGTGATAGTTTCCCGTGCGATTGTGCCTGCCCGTAAGGGCGTTGAATAAAGTGGTTTTCCCCACGTTGGGAGTCCCCGTCAGCAAAATATCCACGCGCTCACCCGCCTTTATTTCGGCTCGCCCTATTTATTCGCAAACTTTCACCGCAAGCGTTCGCCTTTATTTCGGCTCGCCTTACTTTATTTGCAAGCTTTCCCCGCGATTGCGCAGCCGCCGAATATCGCGGCAACGCCCGCCTCGTTTTTCCTTGCCAACGCTACGCTTCGTCCGCCGCGCCGTCCGTTTTCTCGCGCAAGATCTCTAAAAAGATTTTTTCGGCGGTGTTTCTGCGCAATCCCACTCTGCCGTTCTCGGTGGAAATCAGAAACGTGCGCGAAAAAAAGCTACGTTTTAAAAGCGTGATTTCCTTGCCGTGCCATAAGCCTAAAATGCGCAACCGCGCCGCCGTTTCCGCAGGCAGCCGCAGCCACGCCACCCTTCCTTTTTCGCCCGTTTTCAAATCACTCAAAGCCGTCATAAAGCTATTCTATGCCCCGCCGCCGCCAAATAGAACGAAAATACCCGCACTCATAAAACCGCGCCGCCCCGCACACACCAATTCCGAAAGCCAAACCGCGCCACCCCGCATACCAAGCCGCACTACCCCGCGCAAAACCCGCCCGCCAGGTCGCCCGCCCCACGCTTCCCCACCCTACCATACTACCCGCGCACGCACACCGCGCGTACCGTATTCCGAAAACCACCCCGTCTA
>CALARO010000192.1 GCA_937888935.1 uncultured Clostridia bacterium | reverse complement strand
GGGAATCTGAACAGCCGCTACATTTTCGTCCTTGAAAATTTCGGGGAGCACTTCTAATGCTACTTCGGATACATTCGCGGCATCAAATTTATTTTTTTCAAATTGAGAAACAAATCTAACGCCCGTTTCCGTTGCTTCGTCTGTAAGACGAATCGCCACACTGCTAACATAATAATCGTTATTATCAAGTGTAACAAAACTCTCTGCTTTTGTTGCAAGTCTCAGCGCGCCTGCCGTACCCGCTAAACCGGCTATACTTGCACACAGCATTAAAACAAGTGAATTTTTTTTCATTGCGACACCTCCTCGGTTGTCACCATGTCATCCATAATATCCCAATCACTCGCGAACTTTGCATTTCCGCTTGTTCGTATCGCGTCCTCGCTTAATTCCACAACTTTCATTTCAGGAAAGGTGTACCCCCCCCCCCTGCGCAATTTCCATTTTTATCATTTTCATCAAACTTTCTCCTTAAAAAATTATTTACTTTCAGCGAGGGAATTTAATTTCCAACCATTCGCCGTTTTTATCGCTATCCACATTATTTTGATTGCCTTTTTGATCGCTTTCCGGATTGTCCGTAGTTTGTTCGCCGTTGGGCGGATCGGAAGGCAAAAGCTCTTCGTTATCCGCCTTACAGGAACTCACCGCACAGCAAACCATTGTCGCCGCTACGATCAATAAAATCTTTCGCATAATTTTCATTCTTCCGTTTCCGCAGTTTTCAACGTGCCGCGCACCTCGGTAAACCATACGTTAAGCGTTGCCGCTTCATCGGTTGCCTTTGCCGGCTGAAAACCTGCGGGACATCCGAACAAAATCGCGTTTAACGCATAATTTGTATACGGCGCAGGCGAATCGCTTTTATATCCGCCAAACCCGCCTTTATTATATATTTCCGTTCCGTCGGCTTTCTTTACTACGATCGTCCACGTTTGATCCGTTCCCTGCGTAAGCGTAAAATACAACCATTCGCCGCTATCGTCGGATTTTTCCTGATTCAATACGAATTTTCCATCCGTTTTTACTGCAAAATGCACTTCGCTATATCCTGAAATATCCGCAGCAGAGAAAAATTGCCCGTGTACGTTTGCGCCGTTTGTAGTATACATCGAAATTTTTTCAAACCCTTCGGGAATTGCTTCTTCCGTTTCGCTCGTAGCAATCCCGTTTGCGCTGTATAATTTTTCGTCGATTAAAGATCCTTTGATATCAACAGGTTGCAACGTGCCGCGCACTTCGGTAAACCATACGTTAAGCGTTGCCGCTTCATCGGTTGCCTTTTCCGGCTGAAAGCCTGCGGGACATCCGAACAAAATTGCGTTTAACGCATAATTTGTATACGGCGACGGCGAATCGCTTTTATATCCGCCAAACCCGCCTTTATTATATATTTCCGTTCCGTCGGCTTTCTTTACTACGATCGTCCACGTTTGATCCGCTCCCTGCGTAAGCGTAAAATACAACCATTCGCCGCTATCATCGGACTTTTCCTGATTCAATACAAATTTCCCGTCCGTTTTTACCGCAAAATGCACTTCGCTGTAAGCTGAAATATTTACGGCAGAGAAAAATTGTCCGTGTACGTCCGCGCCGTTTGTAGTATACATCGCAATTTTTTCAAAACCTTGAGGTATTGCTTCTTCCGTTTCGCTCGTAGCAATTCCGTTTGCGCTATATAATTTTTCATCTACGATTGTTCCCGTTACAGGGATAGGTTCTACGGGAATCGCGCCTTTTTCGCCGCGCACATCGCTGAAAATGACCGTTGATGGCTCACAATCCGCATCGCCGAGCGCAACGCTTCTTGCGTCAAGCTCCATTTTTAAAAGTTCTTTTAAATTGTTACCGTTCCGCGTAACCTTTGCTGCTCCGTCCGCACCGACAAAAGCAATTTCCCAAGAAGTTTTCGTTTTGTGCGTCATAGTTACGTCAATGGTTTTTCCGCCGCTAAAATAAGTCGACCATCCGTCAAACAGCACCCAGCTCCCTGAAATCTGCAATTGTAATCGGATTGTTAAATACTCGGATACGTCAACGTTTGCAATATCCGCCCAAACCGTTTTTGCATTGCTGGGTGATTTTTTGCTTTCATCCCACACGGCGGTAATTTTTTTCATTGTGGTAAATCCGTCGGGAGCGGATGTTTCCACCTCTGTTCCGTTTGCAAAAAGATCGTTCGTTATCAAATCTCCGTAAAGCAATTTTTCAAACTTTGCTGTAAGAGTCATATTGCCTTGCGCCGTCCAGGAAGTGTTCCATTTAGTATCTTTTTTTGTGTACCACCCTGCGAAAGAATAGCCTTGCGGCACGGTTACTGCGGGATAATTCAACGTAGCGCCATAAGCCAAAGTTTCGCTATCAGAAGAATTATTGCCATCGATATTTTTATATGTAATATCAACATTCTCCACAACGTATTCAGCCACCTTATCCTGCAATGCGGAATCGGCAGTTTTTGCAACATCGGTTAAAGAATACGCGGGAGAATATTCCGTATAAAACTCTTTCGTGCCGTCGTATTTCGCATAACCGCGAGCCACAAGCTTCAAGCCGTAATTATTAGCGGGGAAATTATAAATATAACCGGCAAATTGATAATACGTTTTTTCATTCTCCGTAATTTCTTTTCTATCGGTAAGCTCTACGGGAATCTGAACAGCCGCTACATTTTCGTCCTTGAAAATTTCGGGGAGCACTTCTAATGCTACTTCGGATACATTCGCGGCATCAAATTTATTTTTTTCAAATTGAGAAACAAATCTAACGCCCGTTTCCGTTGCTTCGTCTGTAAGACGAATCGCCACACTGCTAACATAATAATCGTTATTATCAAGTGTAACAAAACTCTCTGCTTTTGTTGCAAGTCTCAGCGCGCCTGCCGTACCCGCTAAACCGGCTATACTTGCACACAGCATTAAAACAAGTGAATTTTTTTTCATTGCGACACCTCCTCGGTTGTCACCATGTCATCCATAATATCCCAATCACTCGCGAACTTTGCATTTCCGCTTGTTCGTATCGCGTCCTCGCTTAATTCCACAACTTTCATTTCAGGAAAGGTGTACCCCCCCCCCCTGCGCAATTTCCATTTTTATCATTTTCATCAAACTTTCTCCTTAAAAAATTATTTACTTTCAGCGAGGGAATTTAATTTCCAACCATTCGCCGTTTTTATCGCTATCCACATTATTTTGATTGCCTTTTTGATCGCTTTCCGGATTGTCCGTAGTTTGTTCGCCGTTGGGCGGATCGGAAGGCAAAAGCTCTTCGTTATCCGCCTTACAGGAACTCACCGCACAGCAAACCATTGTCGCCGCTACGATCAATAAAATCTTTCGCATAATTTTCATTCTTCCGTTTCCGCAGTTTTCAACGTGCCGCGCACCTCGGTAAACCATACGTTAAGCGTTGCCGCTTCATCGGTTGCCTTTGCCGGCTGAAAACCTGCGGGACATCCGAACAAAATCGCGTTTAACGCATAATTTGTATACGGCGCAGGCGAATCGCTTTTATATCCGCCAAACCCGCCTTTATTATATATTTCCGTTCCGTCGGCTTTCTTTACTACGATCGTCCACGTTTGATCCGTTCCCTGCGTAAGCGTAAAATACAACCATTCGCCGCTATCGTCGGATTTTTCCTGATTCAATACGAATTTTCCATCCGTTTTTACTGCAAAATGCACTTCGCTATATCCTGAAATATCCGCAGCAGAGAAAAATTGCCCGTGTACGTTTGCGCCGTTTGTAGTATACATCGAAATTTTTTCAAACCCTTCGGGAATTGCTTCTTCCGTTTCGCTCGTAGCAATCCCGTTTGCGCTGTATAATTTTTCGTCGATTAAAGATCCTTTGATATCAACAGGTTGCAACGTGCCGCGCACTTCGGTAAACCATACGTTAAGCGTTGCCGCTTCATCGGTTGCCTTTTCCGGCTGAAAGCCTGCGGGACATCCGAACAAAATTGCGTTTAACGCATAATTTGTATACGGCGACGGCGAATCGCTTTTATATCCGCCAAACCCGCCTTTATTATATATTTCCGTTCCGTCGGCTTTCTTTACTACGATCGTCCACGTTTGATCCGCTCCCTGCGTAAGCGTAAAATACAACCATTCGCCGCTATCATCGGACTTTTCCTGATTCAATACAAATTTCCCGTCCGTTTTTACCGCAAAATGCACTTCGCTGTAAGCTGAAATATTTACGGCAGAGAAAAATTGTCCGTGTACGTCCGCGCCGTTTGTAGTATACATCGCAATTTTTTCAAAACCTTGAGGTATTGCTTCTTCCGTTTCGCTCGTAGCAATTCCGTTTGCGCTATATAATTTTTCATCTACGATTGTTCCCGTTACAGGGATAGGTTCTACGGGAATCGCGCCTTTTTCGCCGCGCACATCGCTGAAAATGACCGTTGATGGCTCACAATCCGCATCGCCGAGCGCAACGCTTCTTGCGTCAAGCTCCATTTTTAAAAGTTCTTTTAAATTGTTACCGTTCCGCGTAACCTTTGCTGCTCCGTCCGCACCGACAAAAGCAATTTCCCAAGAAGTTTTCGTTTTGTGCGTCATAGTTACGTCAATGGTTTTTCCGCCGCTAAAATAAGTCGACCATCCGTCAAACAGCACCCAGCTCCCTGAAATCTGCAATTGTAATCGGATTGTTAAATACTCGGATACGTCAACGTTTGCAATATCCGCCCAAACCGTTTTTGCATTGCTGGGTGATTTTTTGCTTTCATCCCACACGGCGGTAATTTTTTTCATTGTGGTAAATCCGTCGGGAGCGGATGTTTCCACCTCTGTTCCGTTTGCAAAAAGATCGTTCGTTATCAAATCTCCGTAAAGCAATTTTTCAAACTTTGCTGTAAGAGTCATATTGCCTTGCGCCGTCCAGGAAGTGTTCCATTTAGTATCTTTTTTTGTGTACCACCCTGCGAAAGAATAGCCTTGCGGCACGGTTACTGCGGGATAATTCAACGTAGCGCCATAAGCCAAAGTTTCGCTATCAGAAGAATTATTGCCATCGATATTTTTATATGTAATATCAACATTCTCCACAACGTATTCAGCCACCTTATCCTGCAATGCGGAATCGGCAGTTTTTGCAACATCGGTTAAAGAATACGCGGGAGAATATTCCGTATAAAACTCTTTCGTGCCGTCGTATTTCGCATAACCGCGAGCCACAAGCTTCAAGCCGTAATTATTAGCGGGGAAATTATAAATATAACCGGCAAATTGATAATACGTTTTTTCATTCTCCGTAATTTCTTTTCTATCGGTAAGCTCTACGGGAATCTGAACAGCCGCTACATTTTCGTCCTTGAAAATTTCGGGGAGCACTTCAAATGCTACTTCGGATAC
>CALARO010000191.1 GCA_937888935.1 uncultured Clostridia bacterium | reverse complement strand
AAACGCTGTTATCTACGCCTAACCATTTGATGTATTCGAAAATATCCGCTTTGCCGTCTTCTGCATCCTTCTGGCTTTCCCATTTCGTAAGCACTTCCGCCGGCACGATAATCATTCCCGCTTCGCAATTTTCTTTGAAGCCGTTCGTTTCTTCGTCGATCAGCGCGTCGTATTTCTCTTTGCCGATCTCCGCTTCGAAGCGGATACCCGTCACTTTCACGTCGTCCACTTTCACTTCGTCCGCACGCACGGAAGCGCCGGGCGTGAACGCAAACGCGTTGCCTTGCAAACTCTCGCTTGCGGCATACGCCGTGCCGCCGTATGAAATTTTCTGCGCATTCGCCGCGCATACCCCCGCGCCCGCCGCAAACAGCGAAAACGCGGCACACAAAACAATCTTTTTAGTCTTTGAAATTCGATTACACATTGCTGTTCACCTCCTGTGAAAGAACACCGTTCCAATCCGTCGTTTCGGTTAAAACGACGTCGCCCGAACCTGTGATAATATCGCGGTTTTCCATGCCGACAACGATCATCACGCACCGATCATAACTTTTCCTCATCATTGATCTTACCTCCGTATGATTTTTATTTTTTCGGGGAATGTGAGAAAATCATTCCCCCAAAGGTTTTTAATTGAGTTTGCCGCTCCAATCCGTTTTCTCGTCTAAAATCGCGTCGGTTGAACCGGCAGGCTTTTTCGCTACGTAATCCACGTTTTTCACCGTGGCGGTTACGGTTTTATGCGTTGCGGCGTTTGCGTCGAAATTTTTATCGTAAAACGCAAGATAGTACGCGTCGGTTGCGTTCGTTTTGCAGTCTTCGGGAATTTTATAATAAATCGTGTACCACTTGCCGGCTTCGATATCGCCCGTAAGCACCGGTTTGCCGCTTTCGTCTACGCAATGCGCGTGTCCCCATTCGTACCACCATTGATCGCTCATCCAGATCAGATCTTTCGAATCGCGGAAGAACACGCCCATGGATTTATCGCCCGCTTCGCCTTCGATTTTAAAGGACAATTTCAGATAGTTATTTTCGCCGATATAATCTTTTACGTTGAATTGAAGCCCCGCGTTTTGCCATATCTTCTCTTCTGAAAAATGCGCGCTTGTACTCAGCGTAACGGCAGCTTTCCCGCCGTCAAGTCCGTACACGGCGGAAACCCTTGAACCGACGCGCGTTTTCTTCTGCAACGGCGCGAGCGCTTCGCCGATCGGATCGCTTGCTTCGAAGCTCACGTTTTTGATATAGCCGACGATTTCGGGGTGTTCCGTCGCCGCC
Organism: uncultured Clostridia bacterium; assembly: GCA_937888935.1. GTDB lineage: Bacteria > Bacillota > Clostridia > Christensenellales > Borkfalkiaceae > Scatosoma. The sequence continues at coordinate 4,088 of CALARO010000191.1, read as the reverse complement.
CGTATAATCGAGCGTATTGCCGCGCACCACAATGCCTTTCAGCGGATAATAGCCCTTTTCTTCGCCCGTTTCTTCATCGTAGTAGTAGCTTCCCATGCCGTTATCCCACCCGGGACGGCGCACCCAGCTGCCCGATAAAAACATGCCGCAGCGCGCCACGCGCTCGATTTCGTTGTTTTCGATCCACACGTTTTCCAGCCCACGTAGGCCCGTTTACGCGGCTCGTCCCCGCGCCCATCATCACGCCGCCCGTGCCGTAGTTGAACGCGCCGTCCGATACGATGGACTGCACGTCGTCGATCGAAGAAGCGTCGTTATCGAAATCGGTTTCGGGGTCGGGCATATAGTCGAATACGCCCTGACTTTTCTTTTCGAGCGCGGCGGCGTAAGCGGCGCGGATTTCTTCGCTCTGATTGCCCGTATAATTCACGTTGATATCGTGAATATACAGCCCGGAAGCCACCACGTTTTTCATTGCGCCGCCCTCTTCTTCGTTTCCGTGCCTTGTTCCGAATAAATGCGCACGCCCGCCTTGATTTTTTCGTCCGTCAGTTCAAGATCGAAAACGCGCGTATTGCTTTCGCGGATTCTCACGATTTCGGAAACGGCGGTCGCTTCGCTTGTGAGAATCGCGCGCCGATTTTCTTCGGTTTTTGCGTACACGCCCACCACAAACGGCGTTTCTTCCTTTGCGGAATGTCCCGCGAACAATAATTCGCCCTTTTTATAGGCGTGCTTTTCTTCGTACTCGCAAACGAACGTATCGCCAGCTTTAAAAAGCAGTTTCGTGGGCGTTTCTCCCGCGTTCGCGATAATTTCGTTGGCTTTCGCCACTGATTTCAAAGGCGCGCTCTCGCTTGTACCCGCCGCTTCGTCGTTTCCGTCCGCCGCGAAATAATACGTTACGTACTTAGCTTCGTTTTCTTCGGAAATCGCGGGATAATCGGGTGCGGAAGAAGCAGCCATATATTCCACGTCTTCCGCCTTGATTTCTTCCGACGGCGTAACGTTGCCGCCGTTTTCATCGTCTTTTTTGCCGCATGCCGAAAGCGGCAGAGCAAAGAACGCCGAAAGCGCGAGCGCCGCCGAAACGATCCGTTTTTTCGCTTTGCTTTTTCTCATATTTTTCTCCTTACTTCTTTATATTTTTGACGATTGATTTTCAGCCGCCTGCTTTTCGAGATACCGCTCGTAGGAAAACTTTCGCAGATCAATCATCAGAATGAACGGCAGCGTAACGAACAACGCGCAGACAAGTCCTTCAAACGGGAAAGACACTTTGAAGACAAACAAAATCTTCTTCGTAAATCCGATGCAGCCGAGATAGAAGATAATGCAGCAGATCACCACGCAAAGCATTAAAATCTGCTTCAACGCCGCCGAGTCTTCCGCCGCGAGATGTCCTGCGCCCCAGCCGATCAGCGCGTGACACAGCGCGCACAACGCCATCAGCGTAAGCACCGAACGCCCCCAATTTTTCACCTTGATGATCGCGAGCGCGTTAAATCCGCCCGTGAGCTTATTCAGATAAAAGAACGAAACGAACGGCAGACAAGCCGCTTTCCATTCCGCGATACCTCTTCGCTTGCAGCATAAGCCGATCCCCACGGAAATCAGCGCCACATACACGAAAAATACAATCCACGCCGCCATACTTTCTTCCCCCGATTATTCTTCCGCTTCCGCGCGCTTCTGAATACGCGCTTCTCTCATCGTTTTATAGTTTTCCGCGCGCCGTTTCAGATAGCCGAGCTGCTCGCTGTCGCGCTGATTGTTGTCTTTTTCGTAGTATTGCTTTATAATCACATTCATGATGCCGGGGATCGTTACGGAAAGAGCTTTTCTCAGCCGACCGCCGCCGTCCACCGTGCAGGCGTCGTATAATTCGTCGTCGATCGCGCCGAGTCCCGAGATGTACACGAGCGTTGCTCAACCCATGCCCTTCCAAAGGCTCGAAGCGGCGAGAATCCACCACCATGCGTCCGCTTTCGAATACCAATCGACCGGCTTGCCGCCGTTTTTCACGATGATCTGATTGATAATGCCTTCATAGGAAAGCAGGTTGTACAGCATGCCGCCCACAGCCACAATGGAAATGAAGTAAGGCACGTAGGAAATCACCTGTATCGCCTGTTTCGCCTTATTGCATTTGATTTCGTTGACGAGCAGCGTGAAAATGAGAATCATCGGAAAGTTTGTGCCGATACGGATCAGGGATATGTAAATCGTATTCCGGAACGCCACGTAATTGCCCGTAACGATGGTGGACGTGAACACGTTGATAAAGTTGTCGAAGCCGATCCACTCGCTGCCCGTAACGCCTTCTACGAGATTGTAATCCTGAAAGGCGAGATTACCACGCCGAACGAGCTGCCGAGATTCAACAATAAAATCATAAACAGCGACGGCAACACGAACGGATAAAGCATCGCGTGCTTTTTAATTCCGCGCCACGAGTAGCTTTCGCGCACCGCTTTTACGCCTTCGCCCAGCACTTTGAAAAAACCGTATTTTTTCTTTTTTGCTTCTTTCATCTGTCGTTTTCCCCCTTGCTTCCGGTGTGTTCGATGAAACTTTCCGCGGCGTTTTCGCTCGGCGGCAGTCCGTTTTCCGCGGCCTTTGCTTTCTCTTCGCGTTCGAGCCGCGCTATTCTTTTAAGTCCCGCGCGATAGAGCGCGATAACAATCGCCGCAATCAGCGCGATCGCCGCCGCAACGCCGAGAATGATAAACACGCGCGCCACGGGCGAAAAGCGGCGATCGAACACCACGTAGCCGATCGCCGCAGACACGGACCGATCTTCCGTAACGCCGTTTAAAGTAACTTGCGCGTCGATTTTTTTTCGGCTGCAATATAAATCCGTTCTCGCCGTCCAAAACCACCGCGTCGCCCGCGTAGTGCGAGATCACGCCGGGCAGTTTCACGCGCACGGAAGTAACCGCGTCGGACAAAAACAGACAAAATGTGAGTATCCGCACGCGATCTTTCGAATTTTCGCCGAACGCGCAGAACGTATCGAGATCGACGTCGTCGCCCGCAGCCGTTTTCGGCGTGCAATAGTACTTCTTGCCCGCTTTCGACGAGAGCGACACCGAGCTGCTCACCGAATCGAAATACACGCGCCGCGTGATTTTATAATCCTGCCCCGCCCAGTATTCAAGATTCCATTTGGTTTGCGAGCCATCGGCGGCGTAGCGGTTGAATGCTTCCAGCTCGAATTGCCCCACGCCTTTCACCTTGTCGATTCGGCGCGTTTTGGCAATCACCTTGTAGCCGCCTTCGATTTTTTCGATTTTCTTCGCTTCCACCAGAAGCGCCTTATCTATGTAGCGGTACTGCCGTATGTATTCGTTCACGATTTCGCCGAATTCTTCTTCGTTTTTATCCGACTGTACGTCCACCGCGATTTCGCTTTTTCCGGAATAATACAATTCCGCCTCGCCCGTAGCCGTGACGCCGCCGCCGAACACGATTGCCGAGGCGGAAATGAAAAACGCCAGCGCCGCCGCCAAAAGTTTTCTCATCATCTTTTGCTCCTCAATATTTTTTGTTCGATACTATTTTAGCACACTTTCGCCAAAATTTCTTCTATAAAACAGTACAAATTATTCTCACTTTTTGTTATTTATGGAAAAATCTCAAAATTTCTTTTTTCGGCAAGCTGCCACGATTTGCTACGCGTTTTTGATTTTTTGCCCGTTTTTCGGTCTTTTTATAACCTATCCGCCTTTCATTTCGCCATTGTTTTTAAGAAAGTTTCGCGCAAAAAACGAAATAATGCGGCAAAAAGCCGCATTAAAATCAAAATATGATAGTAAAAAGCCAAAAAATAAGAAAATTTTTCTTCATTTTACGAAAGCGCCGCAAGTTTTCGTTTTTTATTCTCGAATTTTAGCCGAAGTAAAAAATGCCCCGCCGGGGTGCGGCGGGGGTAAAGTAAATTATTTTTCGTTTTTTCGGTCAACGCCCGGCTCATGGCTGCCGCGCCCGGCAAAATTCTGCCTTTCCCGGCTAACGGCAGCGCGGCAACCGATTAAAGCACGCGGGCAAGGAAGTCTTTCGTTCGCTGCATTTTCGGCGCGCCGAAG
>CALARO010000190.1 GCA_937888935.1 uncultured Clostridia bacterium | reverse complement strand
GATTACGGACGGCAAAGCCACGATGGACGATCTTGCCGCGCTGGAAGATCTGGCGCACAACGTGAAAACCAACTCGCTTTGCGGTTTAGGGCAGACTGCGCCCAACCCCGTGCTTTCCACGCTTTCGAGATTTCGCGACGAATACGTTGCGCATATCGTGGAAAAGAAATGCCCCGCGCACGTGTGCAAGCACCTGATGAAGTACGAAGTGATCAAAGACAAATGCTTCGGCTGCGGTCTTTGCGAAAGACAATGCCCCGTGGGCGCGATTACGAAGACGGATTACGTTGCGCCCGGCAAGAAGCTGCCCGCGCGGATCGTGGATCAGGAAAAGTGCATCAAGTGCGGCATGTGTATGGCTTCCTGCAAATTCAAGGCGATTGAGAAGAAGTAAGGGGGAAAAAGAAAAATGGCTAAAATCAATATTAAAATCGAGGGCATGCCCTACGAAGTGGACGAGGGTTTGACGATTCTCGAAGCTGCGAGAGAGTGCGGCTATGAAATTCCGAGCCTTTGCACCTTCAATCACGGCGAATGTTCGCGCGGGTCGTGCCGAGTATGTCTTGTGGAAGCGACGGGCGCGAGAGGACTTGTGGCTTCGTGCGTGTACCCCGTGGCGGATGGGATGGAAATCACGATTTCTTCGCCCAAAGCCGTGGAGGCGCGCAGAACTTCGGTGGAACTTTTGCTTTCCAACCACAACAGAGATTGTCAGGAATGTGATAAAAACGAGAAGTGCGAGCTTCTGCACGTGGCGCGGCTGACGGGCGCGCGCGACAACGCGTACTTTGGCGCGAAAACGGAAACGACGGTGGATAAGCTGACGCCTTCGATCAAGCGCGATACTTCGAAATGCGTGCTTTGCGGAAGATGTATCGAGCGGTGCAAAAACGCGCACGGTCTTTCGGTGCTTGGCTTTGAAAAGCGCGGCTTTAAAACGATCGTTGCGCCGGCGGAAAACCGTTCGTTTAAAAATTCGCCGTGTATTCTGTGCGGTCAATGCGTGAGCGTATGCCCTACGGGCGCGCTGATGGAAGTATCGGAAATCGAGAAAGTCGATGAAGCGATGAAAGCGGGCAAATACGTGGTGGTGCAGACTGCCCCCGCGGTGCGCGCCGCGCTCGGCGAAGAATTCGGCATGCCCGTAGGCACGCTTGTTACCGGCAAAATGGTGGCTGCGCTGCGCCGTCTCGGATTCAAGAAAGTGTTCGATACCAACTTTGCGGCGGATCTTACGATTATGGAAGAAGCGACGGAGCTTCTGCACCGCATGAAGACGGGCGGAACGTTGCCGATGATTACTTCCTGCTCGCCCGGGTGGGTGAATTATTGCGAATATTACTACGGCGATTTGTTGCCTCACCTTTCTTCGTGCAAGTCGCCCCACGAGATGTTCGGCGCGATTTTAAAGAGCTACTATTGCGAAAAGGCGGGAATTGATCCTCAGGATATGTTTGTGGTTTCGATTATGCCCTGCACGGCGAAGAAGTACGAAAAAGATCGTCCGCAGTTGCAGAAAGACGGCATTAAGGACGTGGACGCGGTGCTTACCACGCGCGAGCTTGGAAAGCTGATCAAGCGTTCGGGGATTCGTTTCGATAAGCTGCCCGAAGAAGAGTTTGACAACGACATTGTGGGCGAATACACGGGCGCGGGCGTGATTTTCGGCGTTACGGGCGGCGTGATGGAAGCGGCGCTGCGTACGGCGATTTACACCGTGACGGGCAAAGAACCCGCGAAAGCCGAGCTTACCGAAGTGCGCGGTTTCGAAGGGGTGCGCGAGGCGGAATACGACTTAAACGGCGTGAAAGTGAATATCGCCGTGGCGCACGGAATGAAGAACGCGAAAGTGCTGCTCGACGAGATCCGCGCGGGCAAGAGCAAGTACCAATTTATCG
>CALARO010000189.1 GCA_937888935.1 uncultured Clostridia bacterium | reverse complement strand
CACCGCGTAGCCGATATCGAGAATCGCCGCGTAGCCTTCGCGCGTTTTCGCGGGCAACAGATATGTTGCTTCGGAAAGCGACTGCGGAAGATACTCTATCTGCGAAAATCCCATGGCGGAAAACAGTTTCTGCGTGAGCGAATAAAACTCTTCGTTCAAAAAATAATAGCAGAGCGCGCCTTGCAGAACGGCGGTTTTCGAGCCGATCACGTCGGAAGCGGAAAAATACCGCCGGTTATCGCCGATCGAAAAATACATTGCCGATTCATCCGCAAGGGCGCGGTTTTCGGCAAGTTCGTTCAGCCCCGCCGCGTACAACGCTTCGATTTCCGCCGAAGTGATTTTACGGCGTTTTTCGAAAGACATCGTTTGCCCTTTCGTGCGAACGCCGATAAACGGCGCGGGAACGGATATGTAAATTTTTTTCAGCGTGCCGTCGTAGGAAGAAAGCACCGAATTGATTGCGCGGCTTGCCGCCGAAGTAAAAGACGATACGTCGTAAAAACCTTCCGTGCCGTAGCCGTCGTATTCTGCGCTTTCGCCGCCGCGAAACACGAACGTATCGTTTACCCCCCTGCCCCCGATAAGAAAGGTAAGGGAATAAGATCGGATATCGAGAATCGCCACGCTTTCGTTTTTCATCTTCCGCACTCCGTTTTTTGCCGTATTTCTTCCGCGATTTTTCTTACGCACACACCCGCGCGACGTTTTAAAAACGATTATATAAGCGCGGCTACGATAATATTATACTACCCGCCGCGGAAAAAGTCAATAAATTCGCGAAAAATTTTCTGTTTTTATCGCTGTTTTTAAACGATTTCGCGCATTTTTCACGTGTTTTCGCCGTTTTCTTCCGTCGCGGATTCGTTATCGAGATAATTTTTCGGCTGATAGGTTGCTTTTGCTTCCATCGAAACAACCACGATCCCCGCCGTGCGTTCCGCCACGGTTAATTCGTTCGTATAGCATTCGTACAAAGCATTCGCCTTTTCTTCCGCTTTTTCTTCGGGCAAATAGACGACTGCCTGCACGCCTTCTTTGAAATACAATCTCACCCATTCCAGCTCGGCGCGCCGCACAAGTTCCGCTTTCACCACGTTGGCGCGGACGCCGCCAAAGAGCGTATCGAGCGTATTCAGCAGTTTGAAAATCGCCGTATTGCCGAAATTTTCAGAAAGATTTCCCGCGGCGGAAGTTACAAGAAGGTTGTCCTTTCTGTCGGCGCGGTTTTTGAGCGAAGGGCGCAAAGAAAGAAGCGTGCCGTCGCCCGAGAAAATCGCGTAATTGTCGCCGTCGGCCACCGCATACGTTTCCTCGTCTTCGGTGGCGGTGATCACAAGTCTGCCGGGATAGTCTTTTTCAAACCCCGTCATACGGAAGTAAGCGAAGCCTTCAAACGCCGTTTTCGCCGCGAGATCGTCGGCTTTGATCGTGCTTTTTTTAAGGTATGCTTCTTCGAGAACGATTTTGAGCTGCGCCGCTTCTTCAAGCGCGGGAGAGGAAACGTTCTGCACGATGAGCGTAACCTCTTCCACGCGATAAACGGCGGAAACGCCCAAAAACGCCGCCGTGATAAATACGATGACGGTGAGTACGATCGTAATGATTTTTTTTGCTTTCATCTCTTCTTTTCTTCCTCTTTCGTCGGTTTATTATGCGCTGAAAATTTTGAAAAGCCGCGCTTTATCTCTATCGTTTTTACGATTTTACGCGCGCGATCTTCGCGCCGAGCCTTCCGAGCTTTTCTTCAAATCGGGAATACCCGCGATCCACATGCCAAAGCTCGGAAACTTTGCTTTCCCCTTCGGCTTTGAGCGCGGCAATCACAAGCGCTGCGCCGCCGCGAAGATCGCAGGCGGATACTTCCGCGCCGTGCAGCTTTTCCACGCCGCGAACAACCGCCGTTCTGCCGCGCACGGTGACGTCTGCGCCCATCTTTTTGAGTTCGCCCGCATACTTATAGCGCGTTTCGAATAAATTTTCCACCACCACGGTAGTGCCGTGCGCCGTAGCCGAAAGCGCGGCGTACTGCGCCTGCATATCGGTGGGGAAACCGGGGAACGGCAACGTTTCCACGAGAGAAGCCGCTTTTAATTCGCCGCTGCTTCTCAATCTTATTTTATCACCTTTTGAGGTGATTTTGCAACCGTTTTCGCGCAATTTATGCAAAAGAGCCGCAATATTTTCTTCCGAAACGCCTTCCGTTTCGATTTCGCCGCCGCAGGAAGCCGCCGCAATCAGGAAAGTCCCCGCTTCGATCCGATCTTTCATCGGCGTATAATCCACGCCGCGAAGATCTTTTACCCCTTCGATTTCTATGGTATCCGTGCCTGCGCCCGCAACGTTTGCCCCCATTCCGGATAAAAAATTCTGCAAATCCACGATTTCCT
>CALARO010000188.1 GCA_937888935.1 uncultured Clostridia bacterium | reverse complement strand
GAAACGGAAAGCGAAGCGGAAAACGAGGCAGAAAATTAAAAAAAACCGAAAAAACAGGCGGAAACCTCGCGCACGCACGCGATACCGCTTGTTTTTTTTATAATTTTCTGCTATAATATTAGGAACAATAGGGGTATTCCGCTTTTCGGATAACAGCCTTAATCAAAGGGGGTAAGCAACCGATGTACAGCATGACGGGTTACGGCAAAGGCACATACTCGTGCGAAAACGCAGAAGTCACCTGCGAAATCAAAACGGTGAACAATCGCTATCTCGATCTTGCGATCAAGATGCCGCGGCAGTTTTTTTCTTACGAAGCGGAGCTGAAAGAACTCGTCAAGGAAAAAATCACGCGCGGACACGCGGAAATTCTGATTTCGTATCAGGATAAGCGCGAAAAGGGGGCGGCGTTCGAAGTAAATCTCGCGCTTGCCAAGGCATACGCGAAAGCCGCGCGGGAAGTGAAAGAAGCCGTGCCGGAAGCGGAAAACGATCTCACCGTCACGTCGATTCTGCGCCTGCCCGAAGTGCTTACCCAGAAGGAATGCGAAGAAGACGAGCAAGCGATTTTCGCCGTAAAAGAAGCGATGAAAATCGCGCTCGATAAGCTCAACGCCATGCGCGAAAAAGAAGGCGAAAAGCTGAAAGCGGATATGCTCGGCCGCATGGAAACGATCGAAACGCTCGTGAAAGAAATCGAAAACCGCGCGCCGCTCGTGGCGGAAGATTATAAAAAGAAGCTCAAAGCGCGTATCGAAGAAGCGTTAAACGGCGCGCAGTACGATGAAACGCGGCTTTTAACGGAAGTTGCGGTATTCACCGATAAATGCAATATCGACGAAGAGCTTACGCGGCTGAAATCGCATATCGCGCAATTCCGCGCCATCTCAGAAGAAAAAATGGTGGGCAGAAAACTCGATTTTCTCGTGCAGGAATTCAATCGCGAAGCGAATACGTCCTGCTCGAAAAGCAACGACGCGCTTCTTACGAAAACGGGTCTTGCGCTCAAAAACGAGATCGAAAAAATCCGCGAACAGGTGCAGAACGTAGAATAACCGCGAAGGAGAAACACAAAAGATGAACACCGTACTCATGGCAATATCCGGTCCTTCGGGCGTAGGCAAAGGCACGATCGTAAAAGAATTTCTGCGCCGCCGCAGCGACGTAGGCGTATCGGTATCCTGCACCACGCGCGCGCCGCGCACGGGCGAAGTAAACGGCAGAGATTATTTTTTCATCACGAAAGAAGAGTTTTTGCGCCGCAAGGACGAAGACGATTTTTTAGAATGGGACGAGCATTTCGGCAACTTCTACGGCACGCCGAAATCGTTCGTGGAAGAGCGGCTGAAAACGCAGTCGCTGATTCTCGAAATCGACGTGGTGGGCGCGCTCAACGCCAAAAAGCATTTCCCCGATTGCGCCCTGATCATGGTAACGCCGCCTTCTGTGGAAGAACTGAAAAAGCGGCTGGAAGGCAGGTGTTCCGAAACGGAAGAAGAAGTGCAAACGCGCCTGAAACGGCTCGATTACGAGCTTTCGAAAGCGCCCGAGTACGATTATATCTTGGTGAACGACGATCTTGAAAGCGCGGTGGATAAGCTCGAAAAAATCTATCTCTCGCTACTTGAAAAAAAGAACGAAAACTAAGTTTTATTTCTCGCGGATCGTGGGTTAAACGCCCCCGGAACGCGGTTATAAATAAATACAAATAAACCCGACAGAAAGGAGAAAAAACAATGATAAACGAACCTTCGGTAGACAGTATGATCAGAAAATTAGGCACGAAAGACGCGCCCGTAAGCCGTTACGCGCTCTGCACGGTGGCTTCGAAACGCGCCCGCCAGATCATCGAAGAAGAAAGAAACGCCGGCATCCACGATTTCGCGGGCAGAGATAAAGAACTTCTCGCCGCCTGCAAAGATATCGACGAAGGCAGAGTCGTCATCGCCAAAGACTGACATTTTCGTCTTTTTCCGCCTCGAATCGTTTTTCGGGGCGGAATTTACAATTGATCCAAGGAAACACAAGCGGTATGATAGCGGAAGTCATCGTAGATATCGCCACAAGCGAAACCGACAGAATTTTTTCCTATCTTTGCGACGATACCGTCGCGGAAGGCTCGCGCGTCCACGCCCCGTTCGGGGGCAGGGTGACGGCGGGCTTTGTCGTCGCGCTCAAAGAAACGTGCGATTACCCGCTTGAAAAGCTGAAAAAAGTCACCGCCGCCGATCCGATGCCCGCGCTGAACGCGGAATGTCTTTCGCTCGCGAAGAAAATCGCCGCGCGCTACGCCTGTCCGCTTGCCGCCGCGCTTCGCCTGTTTCTGCCCGCCGAAATGCGCAAGGGCAAGGTGCGCGAACTTAAAAAACGCTACGCCGAGCTTTGCGCGCCGCTCGAAGAAGTCAAAGAAAAGCTTTCGAAAACGGCGAAAAATCAGCTTGCCGCCGCCGAATTTTTAGCCGCGCACGGCAAAACGGAATGTGCCGCCTTAAACGCGGATTTTGCGGGCAGCGTAGCCGCGCTCGAAAAAAAAGGTCTGATAAAAATCACCGAAGAGCAAGTGCTGCGCGATCCGTACAAAACGCTTGAAGAGCGCGGCGCGGCGCACGAACTCACCGAAGATCAACGCCGCGCGGTGGAAAGTATTCAAAGCGATTCCCGCACGGTGCAGCTTCTGCACGGCGTAACGGGCAGCGGCAAAACGGAAATCTATTTAACCCTGATCGCGGACTGCTTAAAGCAGGGCAAAACGGCGATTTTTTTAGTGCCTGAAATCTCGCTTACGCCGCAGATGCTGGCGCAGCTTCGCTCGCGCTTCGGCAAAAACGCGGCGATCATGCACAGCGGACTTTCGGCGGGCGAAAAGTTCGACGAATGGTGGCGGCTGAGAAGCGGCGAAGCGAAAATCGCGGTGGGCGCGCGCAGCGCGGTGTTTGCGCCCCTTGAAAATCTCGGCGTGATCGTCATCGACGAAGAACACGATTCGAGCTACCAGAGCGAAACCGCGCCGCGATACAGCACGTTCGACATTGCGAATTTACGCGCGAAGCGCAACGGCTGCAAGCTCGTTTTGGGCAGCGCAACGCCGTCGGTGGAAACGTACAAGCGCGCCAAAGAAGGCGAGTTTAACTTAGTGCCGCTTAAAAAGCGCGTGAATCAACGCCCGCTGCCGGAAATCGTTATCGCGGACATGCGCAAAGAAGTGCGCCGCGGCAACAACACGCCGTTTTCGTTCGCCCTGCAAAGCGAAATAGAAGAGTGCCTTTCCAAGGGCAACCAGGCGATTTTGTTTTTGAACCGCCGCGGGTACTCGCAAACGGTGATCTGCCGCGACTGCGGGTATGTAGCCAAATGCGAAAATTGCGACGTTTCGCTCACGTACCATAAAGACGAAGACTGCTTAAAATGCCACTACTGCGGCGCGCGATACAGAATGCTTCGCGGCTGCCCCGAATGTGGCGGCACGCATCTTTCGTATGCCGGCACAGGCACGCAGCGCGTGGAAGCGGAACTCAAAAACCGTTTCCCGTCCGCCCGCGTTCTCAGAATGGACAACGATACCACTTCGGGCAAAGAAGGGCATTTCAAAATTCTGAAAGAATTCGGCGAACACCGCGCGGATATTCTCGTCGGCACGCAGATGATCGCCAAGGGGCATGATTTCCCCGCCGTCACGCTCGTAGGCATACTCGACGCGGACATGAGCCTGCATTTTTCCGATTACCGAAGCGGCGAGCGCACGTTTCAGCTCGTTACGCAGGTGGCGGGGCGCAGCGGCAGAGCGGAAGAAAAGGGCAAAGTGGTGCTGCAAACTTACGATCCCGAAAACGAAGTGCTGCGCTACGCGATCGCCTACGATTACGAAGGGTTTTACGAAAACGAAATTTCGCTGCGCGCGGCAAGCTTGTTTCCGCCGTTTTCGAAAATCGTGCGCGTGCTGGTATCGGGCGAAGACGAAAAAAAGACGATCGAAGCCCTGCGCGGCGTATACGAAGGCTTAAACGCCCTGAAAGAGAGCGAGCCGGAAGCGTTTTTATTCTTCAATAAAATGCGCTCGCCCGTGGGCAGAATACAGAATAAATTCCGCTATCAGGTGCTGATGCGGCTGGCGGAAAACCGCGTGCTTGCGCAAATCTACAAAATCTGCGCGGCGCAGAAATCGCGCGACGTGCTTGTGTCGGTGGAAGAAAACCCCGGCTCGCTCGCGTAAAAATGTTATCGGAAAACTTACGAACAGGAGAGAAAAATGGCAATCAGAAACATAGTGCAGGTAGGCGACGAAGTATTAAGAACGAAATGTTTCCCCGTGGAAGCGTTCGACGAATCGCTGCATAAACTGTTAGACGATATGAAAGAAACGCTTATAAAAGAAGACGGGGCAGGACTTGCCGCGCCGCAG
>CALARO010000187.1 GCA_937888935.1 uncultured Clostridia bacterium | reverse complement strand
TTGCACGCGCTTCGCCTTTTCTATATCGCCGCTGCAATGCACGATCACGTAAAACCCGTCTTTCACGAGCCGCGCCGCGATCGCTTTGCCGATGCCCTGCGTAGAGCCTGTGACCAATGCTTTTTTCATTGCGCCGCTTTTCATTTCAGCACCCCGACCGCGCCGTTTTCGTTCAGCGTTACTCTATATTTTTTGCCGCCCGCTTCCGCTTCGTATTCGCCGTAGAAGCCGCGGAATTTCATTTCGCCGTTTTTGCCGACTTCAAGCGTTTCGTCCGTCGTCCACACTTCTTTGATAAGATGATACAGCCGCTTGTAGGCGGGTTTTTCGCTCATATCGAAGCGCAGCAAGCCGCCGCGATAATAGTTTTCGCCTTCTTCCATGTTGCCGGGCGTGGTGAATGCCGCGTAGCCGTCCGCCAAATTCCAGTATACGATCTGCGAAACGTTTTCGTGCGAGAACCACAGAGAATACAGCCGCTCGATCACGTCCGCCTGAGAAGTTTCGTCCGCTTCTTCCGCCGTAAACGCGGGAATCGTAACCTCGGTGATTTCAATCGGTTTTTTAAAGCGACCGTAATTATCCAGCGCGTCGAAAAGGTGCGGCAGATTATAAAATCTGCGCGTATCGTTCAAATACTTTTCTTTGCGCTGGAACATGTGATACTGCGCGCCGATCGCGTCGATACGGCAGCCTTTCAGCAAAAGGTTTTCGATCATCATATAGTACGCATCGTAAGCGCAGGCGCGGGTTTCCCAGATCGCTCCCGACCATTCGTTGATGCAAAGCTCGTTATGCGGGAAGTATTTCGCCGCCGTTTTATAGCACCACTCCATAAAATCGGGCGCAAGGTAAAAATCCGTCACCCAGTTTTCCCACCAGAACATTTCGTTCGTAACTTCGATGGTGTGGATTTTATCGGCGTAGCGCGAAGAAATTTCCTGCATGCGCTTTTCAAGGTGCGCTTTCACTTCTTCGTTGCTCTTGCCTTTGAGCCACTCGGGGAAGAAATGATCGTAGCAAAGCGCGTGTTCACGCGGCTCGATGCCGTGCTTTTCGCAAAATTCCACGCACAGATCCGCAGGCGGACGGCGATAAATTTTTTCTGAATTTTTATCGTATCTCGTATGCCCGTCCGTCGGCTCGGTGGCGTCCCAATAAAACGGCACGGTTGCCATATTGAAAAGCGCGGCGAGCTTCTCTTTGTAAAGCTCGTTTTTATGCGGATCGTCCGGGATTTCATCGAGCATGAACATATTGCAGCCGAAGCGGAATTTGTGATTTTTCAGCTTCACATGCACTTTTTCGCCCGCTTTGAAAGGCGTTTTCAGGGTGAAATCGCCCTTGCGGTTTTTCTCGATGCCGTTTTGAATACGCTCGTTCGTTTCTTCGTTCGTTACCACGAGTTCGTTGATATCGTATGCCATTTTTTTACCTCTTTTTTATTATAATTGATTTTTCGCCGTTTTTCAAGCGATTTTTATAAAGTTTTTGGGAAATTGAAAACAAGATGCAAGCATTTGATTGAAACAAGTTATTCGTTTTTCGACTGCCCCTTGATTGAAAATTTCTGAAGGAAAATTTCAATCAAAAATGGGCTTCGCCCCTCATTCGTCTGCTATCGCAGACACCTTCCCCCCAAGGGGAAGGCTTGATGTAGAAAGGCTTGACGTAGGGCAAATCTTATTGCAAAGTTACGGTTGCGCCGTTTTCGGCGAGCGTTACTTTGTACGTTTTGCCGCACGTTTCCGCTTCGTATTCGCCGTAGAAGCCGCGGAATTTCACTTCGCCCGCGCCGTCCGTTTCTGCCGTGAGCCGCGTTTTCCACTCTTCGTTGATCAGTTTATCGAGTACCTTGTAGGCGGGTTTTTCGCTCATATCGAAGCGCAGCAGTCCGCCGCCGCAGCGATTTTCGCCTTCATTTGAGCCGAGCGGCGCATACGCAGCGTAGCCGTCTACGAGATTCCACCATACGATGCTCTTCATATTCGGCGTGGCAAACCACGTTTTATACAGCTTTTCTACGAGATAAGCCTGAATTTCTTCGTTTTCCGCCTTGCCGCCCGAGCCGGGTATCGTGATTTCGGAAATGTGCATCGGGTAGCCGTAGCTGCCGAAAATATCGAGAATTTCCACCATGGCTTCGGCATCGAGATATACTTCGCGCACCTGCCAATTTTCCGTTTCTTCCGTAGTGGTGAAAATGTGGTATTGCAGACCGATTTCATCGAACGGCACGCCGCGCGCGATAAACTCTTTGAGCTGCGCGTTGAACGCCATGTATTTGCCTTCGGTGTAGTAATCGCGCCAGATCGCTTCGTTGGTTTCGTTTAAAATTTTGCGGTTGTTTTTGAAATATTTCGCGCCGAGCCGCATGCCGTATTCGTCGTAGTTTTCGAAAAGCGCTTTCGCGCCGCGGCGATAGTTGCTCGCCGATTCGTTGACGATATCGAACGACGGAATTTTATCGGCATACGCGGCGGAAATTTCGGCAAAACGGCGTTCGAGTACGCGTTTTTTCTCTTCGGGCGAGTACTTTTTCAGCCATTCGGGCAGAAAATTATTCCACGTAAGGCAATGCCCTTTCGGCTGCAAGCCGTATTCTTCGCAAAATTCAAGCACCGTATCCACGGGCGGACGGCGATAGATAAATTCGCTGTTCTTTTTAAACCGCAATTCGCCTTCGCGCGGTTCGAGATCAGACCAGTACAAAGGCACAACCGCCTGATTGAAAAGGCGGGCAAAGCGTTCTTTATAAACCGGCTCTTTTCCCGGCGTTTCGAAACTGCCGAGCATAAACGCCGTAGTGCCGAATAAAAACGCGTGCTTTTTCTGCGTGATTTTTACTTGTTGCCCGGGCTTTGCCGCAGGAAAACGCAACGTAAAATCGCCTTTGCGGTAGTTTTCGATACCGCGCGCGTTGCGCTCTTCAAGCATATCGGCGTTTTTGATGAAACTTTCTAAAATTTTTTCTCTGTTCATAATGGTTTATGGAAATATTCGGGAAATTGAAAACAAGGCACGCCTTTGTAGGGAAATTTATTGTTAAAAAAATACAACATAGAAAACAAGGCGCGCCCCTCATCACCGCCCTTCGGGCAGAGCTTCCCCCCAGGGGGAAGCCTATATATCTGCCTTATTAAAATCGCCCAAGTTACAGCGCGCTTCAAAAGCGAGCAGTACAAGGAATGCGAGCATTTCGCGCGGCGAGTTTACTAAGCGTAAATGAGCAATGCATTCACCACGAAAGCGTTTGAAGAACGGTGCAGATCGCGAGATTTATCGAGTACGACCGCCGCGAATTTACTAAGCGTAAATGAGCAAGGGCGCACGCAGATGAAGCCGCGAGGTGCGCCGTTATACAAGCGCGCTACGAATTACGACCATTCGCGATCGTTCGACCACTCCTTATCCCACGACGAAGTTTCGCTCCACGGCTTCTCGCAATCCGCTTTGCGGAATTTTTCCACAAGCTCTTCGTTTAAGCTCTCGATGCCGAGTCCCGGGGCGTCGGGTACTTTCATAAACCCGTTCGTCAGCTCGATCTTCGGGTTTACCAGGCTGAACCATTCGGGGTGATCCACGGAATGGAATTCCACGGCAAGCACGTTCTTCATCGCCGCCGCCGAATGTACCGCCGCCATGAACGCGATCGGACTTTCCGCCATGTGAATCGCCGCAGCCACGCCGTACTTCTCGCACAACGCGCCCACCTTCTTCATCTCGCCGAATCCCCCTACCGTAAGCAGATCGGGATGCACCACGTTTACGCCCGCCTGCATCACCTTTTCGAAATTCTCCGCAAGGTAGATGTCTTCGCCCGTGCAAAGCGGCACGCAGCTGTTCTGCGCGAATTTTTTCAGATGTTCCGTCTTTTGCCACGGCGTAAGATCTTCCATCCACGCGATATTGTACTTTTCGAGCCGGCGCGCAAAGCGAATCGCGTCTTCGATCGCCACATGCCCGAAATGATCGATCGCGAGCGGCACTTCGTAGCCGATTACGTCGCGCACCTGCTTCACGTAGTTTTCGAGATAATCAAGTCCCTTTTCCGTGATATGTATGCCCGTGGCGTAGTGCGGAATGGTGAAAATCTGATAGTTTTTGCCGAACATCAACGATTTATCAATGCTGCCCGACTGATGGCAGATGGCTTTCATGTTGTATTTTTTGAAATCTTCCACCATGCCGAGCGGCGCGTTGAGCGTGCCGGGTTCGTCGTACAAAAGCTCGATGCCGAGATCCATTTTCAAAAACGTGAAACCCTGCGCCATGCGCTTTTTCAGGGCGTTGCCCATGTCTGTACCCGTGTGCTTGCCGTCTACGTCGGTATCGCAGTAAATGCGCACTTCGTCGCGCCACTTGCCGCCGAGCAGCTGATACACAGGCACGCCGTAAAACTTGCCGATAATATCGTAAAGCGCAACTTCCACGCCCGATACGCCGCCGCCCTGACGGGAATGTCCGCCGAATTGCTTGATTCGCTCGAACAGTTTTTCTACGTTGAGCGGGTTTTCGCCCACAAGACGGCTTTTAAGCATTTTCGCATACGTTGCGCTCGCCGCATCGCGCACTTCGCCGTAGCCCACGATGTCACTGTTCGTGTAGATTTTAAGTAAAATCATGTGCTTGGGCAGACCGTCGATATCCGCCACGCGAAGATCGGTGATTTTCAGATCGCTTGCTTTCATGTTCTTGTACATTGTTAATTCTCCTTTGCGCTTCGGATCGGACGGAATTTTTGCGATTTTGCCGAAAATTACGCGCGCCGCGCCGATTTGCTTGACTTGTTCTTACAAATATGATACCATAAAGAAAACGGAATGTCATCAACAATATTACGATTTTTGCAAACAATGTTATGAAAATAAGTTTTTCGGGGGATTTTTGCGATGGAAGAAATCGGAAAAATAATAAATAGCTCGGGTACGACGGCGTGCCGCATGTTTATTTCCACGGCGGCGCGGCGCAGAAACAGCTACCGCAATCACAAGCACGCGGAATTTGAAATTTCTCTGATTCTGAACGGGCGCGGCGTGTACGACACCGAGCGGGGCAAAGCGGAAATTCTGCCCGGCGACGTGTTTATGTTTTCCACGAACGAATACCATTGCATTACGGACATTTACGGCGATACGGACACGGACGACATGAGGCTTTTAAATCTGCAATTTTCGCCGAATTTCGTGTGGAGCGCGGGCAACGATTATTTAAGCAACGGCTATCTCGGGGCGTTTTTCGGGCGGGGTAAGGAAGCCAAGGCGAAGCTCGACAGAAACAACGCGCATTTTGCTTATGTGACCGTACTTCTCAACGGCATACGCGCGGAATTTTCGGGCGACGGGTACGGGTGCGACGTGGTGGTGAAAGCGAAAATCTTAGAGCTTTTAGTGATTTTGCGGCGGGAATTTTTTCCGCCCGAAGAAACGGGCGGCGGGGAAAGCTCGGCTTACGTGCTTCATTCGGGCGGGATCGAGCGGGCGATCGGATACATGGATAAAAATTTCGCAAGCGCGCTTACATTGGAAGAAATCGCGAAAGAAGCGTATATGCCGCGCACGTATTTCTGCGCCGTTTTCAAAAAACTGAACGGCATGACGCCGTGGCAGTATATCAATATCCGGCGGATCGACGAAGCTTTGCGGCTCTTGAAAAAATCCGACGACACGGTGCTGAAAATCGCCGTGCGCTGCGGCTTCAACAACACGGCGAATTTCAACCGGATCTTTAAAAAAATTACGGGGTTAACGCCCCTTGAATACAAGAAAAACCTGAAAAAATAATTTTTTACAAAGAAAAATCCGTGAGATTTTACGAATATCGTGAAAATCCCGCGGATTTATTTATGCTTATTTTCGGATTTTTCGGCGGAAATTTTCCGCTTGCGCCGTTACATAATTCCTTTCTTCTCTTCGCCGCTTTTGAAAGCAGCCTTTTTTTGCGGCGCGATCGGCTGCGCCATGCCGCGCTTTTTTTCGTATTTCTTCCGCGTGGCGTTCCCCCCGCGAATGTGCCGCTCTTTTAAATTTTTATCAAGCACTTCGCGCACTTCTTCGTATAAAACTTTGTCGATATACGGCAGTCGTTCCGTCATATCTTTATGCACGGTAGATTTACTTACGGCAAAATGCGCAGAGCAAGCGCGGACGGTGCAACCCGTTTCCACGATATACTCTGCGCAACAAAGCACTCTCTCTTCAAGCTCTTCCCACAAAGCTTCCACCTCCGACGAATTTTATCGTTGGTTTATTCTATGTGAGAAAGCCGCCCGTTATGCAACCGAAAGCGCAATTATTCTTCCGTCTGATACCTTAAAGGATACGCCGCGATCACGCTGCCTTCTTCGTAGGCGGAAATCTTCCGCGCTTTCGCGCTCTGCATGGCGATCGGCACGTCTTCCGAAGAAATACACGAAACTTTATTGCCCTTTTCCACCACGGCGATTTTGTACGGCACGGTGACGTAGCTTGCCAAAATCACTTTTTCGCCTTCGGGCAGCGCAACGATCATCGAGCCTTTTTTGTATCTGCCCGTTACGTCGATCTGCGAGGAAATCACCTTTTTGAATTTGCCTTCGCTCGTAACGATCACGATTTCGCCTTCGCCGTTTACCTGCGATACGAATTTCACTTTATCGCCTTCGCGCAGCATCACGCCTTTCACGCCGCCCGATACTCTGCCCTGCAAAGGAATATCGTCTTTCAGCGCGTTCAGGCAATAGCCCTGCTCGGTGACGTACAGCATCGTTTCGTCTTCTTCGCGCTCTTCTTCCACGGCGATCAGCTCGTCGTCGTCCGCTACTTTCACGGCTTGCAGCACGTC
>CALARO010000186.1 GCA_937888935.1 uncultured Clostridia bacterium | reverse complement strand
ATTCCAACAGAAATTTTCAATCAAGGGGCAGTTTCAATTTTCTCAAAGTCATATATAAGAAATCAATCCAAACAAAAATTCAAGAAAAAAAATTTTTCTCGAAAAGAGAAAAAGGGAGATAAGATTATGAAAGTTATAGTTGCAAAAAATTATGAAGAAATGTCTGAAAAGGCGTTCGAAATCATGCACGGCGTAGTTACCGCCAATCCTTCGGCGATTCTCGGCCTTGCCACCGGCTCTACGCCGCTCGGTCTTTACAAAAAAATGATCGAAGATCACGAGAAAAACGGCACGAGCTACAAGAAAATTCACACGGTGAATCTCGACGAATACGCGGGACTTGACTATTCTTCCGATCAGAGCTACGTATATTTCATGCGCCACAATCTTTTCGATCATATCGACATTGATCTTAAAAACACCAACATCGAAAACGGCAAAGCGGTAAACCGCGCGGCGGAATGTGAAAGATACAATAAGCTGCTCGAAACCATGCAGCAGGATTTGCAGGTACTCGGCATCGGCTCGAACGGGCATATCGCTTTCAACGAACCCGGCACGCCGTTCGGCTCGGTAACGCACATCGTGGATCTCACCGAAAGCACCATCAAAGATAATTCCCGCCTGTTCGCGAATATCGAAGACGTTCCCCGTCAGGCGTTTACGATGGGTTTGAAAAACATTATGAACGCGAAGAAAATCCTGATCATGGCGAACGGCGAAAACAAGGCGCGCGCGGTGTACGGACTTGTTGCGGGCGAAGTTACCGAAAACCTTCCCGCAAGCATTTTGCAGCTGCACCCCGATTGCACGCTCGTATGCGACAGCGAAGCGGCGGGACTGATCAAAAAAGCGGGTCTGGCATAAGACTATAAGCACAGCATAAGAAATACATAAAGCGCGAGGTGAAAAAAATGAAAGCGTTTAAAAATGTTTCCGTATACGTAGAAGGCAAAGGCGTGGTGAAAACCAACGTGTATTTCGATGAAAAAATCGAGCAGATCGGCGGCTACGTGGCGGGCGCGGAAGAAATCGCGCTGCCCGAAAACGCGGTTGTCCTGCCCGGCTTTATCGACGAGCATATACACGGCGCGGGCGGCTCGGACGCGATGGACGGCAACGTGAAAGATCTTGCGATCATCGCGGACACCGTGGCGAAAGAAGGCACAACCACTTTCCTTGCCACCACGATGACGCAGAGCAAAGAAAACATATTAAAGGCGATGCGCGCGGTGAAAGAATACCGCGAAGAAGCGCGCGAAGAAGGCGCGAGAATCGCGGGCGTGCATCTCGAAGGTCCGTTTATCGCCGCGGCGCATAAGGGCGCGCAGCCGCTCGAATACGTAGCCGCGCCCGATTCGAAAACGTTCGACGAGTACAACGCGGCGTGCGGCAACGCGATTAAAATTATCACGCTTGCCCCCGAAGTGGACGGCGCGCTCGATTTTATCAGACATATCGTGGCGCAGGGCGCGGTGGTATCGGTAGGTCATACGGGCGCGAAATACGCGGAAGTGAAAGCGGCGATGGAAGCGGGAGCAACCAACGTTACGCACACATACAACGCGCAAAGCCCCCTGCATCACCGCGAAATCGGCGTAGTGGGCAGCGCGCTTCTGTTAGACGATCTGTATTGCGAGCTGATTTGCGATACCATTCACGTCTCCGTGCCGGCGATGCAGCTTCTTACGAAGAACAAGCGCGCGGATAAGCTCGCGCTGATCACCGACGCGATGCGCGCGAAAGGTCTTGCGGACGGCGTAAGCGAGCTTGGCGGACAGACGGTGTACGTAAAGGGCGGCGAAGCGCGCCTTGCGGACGGAACGCTGGCGGGCAGCGTGCTGAGAATGAACCGCGCCGTGCAGAACATGGTGGAAAAGGTGGGCGTGCCGTTTACGCAGGCGGTGGATTACTGCACGATCAACCCCGCGCGCACCTTGAAAATCGAGAACGAAGCGGGCAGCATTGCCGAAGGCAAACGCGCGGATTTCGCCGTGCTGAACGACAAATTCGACGTGCTTTGCACCGTGCGCGACGGCAAGATTATTTATAAAGCGTAACGGCGAAAGGCGGCGGAAGCGCAAAAAATTATTTACGGAGAGTGAAGAAAAGTGGATACCTACGGCGCGGTGAGAGCGAGAATATTTGAGCTTTGCGAAGAGAAGAAGATGGCGATTTACAAGCTGTCTGTTTTGTCCGGCGTCGCGCCGTCCACGATTAAAAACATTCTGTACGGCAAGAGCCGGAATCCGGGGATCGTAACGCTGAAAATGGTGTGCGACGGCTTCGGAATCACGCTCGAAGAATTTTTCGATTCCGACTTATTCCGCGCCGAACCCGAAGTAAAACAGGCGTAGCCGAATGAAAACAAGCTTGTTTCCATTCGGCTAACAACCCGCCGAAAAAACAAAGAAATAAGAGCCGGCTTTTGAAAAAAATCAAAGGCCGGTTTATTTTTTATACGCAAACGCTTGACTGCGTTGTATAATCGTGGTATAATTAAATTACAATAATACTACAAAACAAAGTAAACGGAGGCAGAAGCAAGAAAATGTCCGGTGAAATTTATATTCGTCCTTCGCGCGACGTGCGCACGAATTATGCGGAAGTATCCGCGTTATGCAAAAAGCACCCCGTGGCGGTAACGGTAAACGGGCGCGAAGATTGCGTGATGATGAGCCACGAACAGTACAACGCGTTGCAGGCGGAAATGGCGCAGCTCACCAAAAAAGTAGAATTATACGCCGCGCTTGCCGCCGCCGAAGAAGATATCAGAGCGGGGCGGGTGTACCCGGCGGAAGAAGCGTTCGGCGAAATTGCGGCAGAACTGAAAAAGGGCGGCTTCGGAAGCGAGAAAAATTGAAATGTACGCATTGAAACTCACCGAAGAAGCGAAGCGGAATTACAGAGAAATCGTAAGTTACGTGCTTGAAAGCAGCGGCAGCGCGCACGGCGGAAAAACTGTTGCAGAACTTACGCGAAGAAGCGTATCGGCTGTGCGATTTTCCCGATCTCGGCGCGCTTCCGAAAGATAAAATATTGCGTTCGCGCGGGTACAGGTATCTCGTTACGGGCGAATATCTCACCTTTTATTCGGTAAACGAAGAAGCGCGCGAAATAACCGTTCTCACCGTGCTGCACGCCAAAAGAGATTATCTACTCATGCTGAAATGAAAGTTATAAAAAGCCGGCTGCCCGTTTTCTCGCAGTCGGTTTTTCTTTATTCCTATATGCAATTTCCGCTTCGGGTTACGCAACTCAATACACGAATTTCGAACGCGGCGGGGCGGCAGACGAAGCGAACAATTCTTCTGGCGGCGGCGCGTCCGTCACGATTTTTTCAAACGCCGTAAGCTCTTCCGCCCGAAACGGCGCAAAGCAGGAAAATTTCGTGTGGTCGGCGATTAAAATATTCGTCTTTCCCCGCGCGATCGCCGCGCGCTTGATTTCCCGCTGTTCCATCGAGCGTTCGTAAGTGCCGTCCGCCGAAATCGCCGCGCACGAAGTCAGCGTTAAATCAAACGAAAACTGCCGTATCTGCGCAATCGTAAAACTGCCCGAAACCGACGTCATGTTGTACAGAAGATTTCCGCCGAGCAAAATCACTTCCGCGCCCTTCTGCTTCGAAATCGCCGTGGCGGTTTGCAGCGAGTGCGTCACCACGGTTTTGCCCCGAAAATCCATTTTCCGCACCAACGCAAGCGCGGTGGACGAGCTGTCGATAAACGCCGCGAAAAAATTCGGTATCGCTTTCAGCGCGTTCGCCACGGCGATTTCCTTTTCTTTCGCGTTCTTTTCCACGCGCACGAACATCGGAATTTCGCCCGCGCCTTCGGGAAGTCCCGCTCCGCCGTGGCTTCTGTCGATCAATCCGAGCCGCTGCATTTCCGTTAAATCGCGCCGAAGCGTGGCTTCGCTCACGAAAAATTTCGCCGCCAGCGTTTTCACCGTCGTCGCCCCGTGCGCTTGCAGATATTTGTAGATTTCGTTCTGACGTTCGTTTACAAGCATGATTTTTCCTTTCAAAACCGCGCGGAAAATGATCGTTTTTGCGCGTTTCTGCTTATATTATAGCAAATTTATGATTGATAGTCAACATTTCGCGCATATCCTCACAGAATATTTACAAAATAAACGCGCGTGTGTTATAATAAAGCCGAAAAAGAAACGAAGGGGAACGCAACCATGCAGTCAACGAAAAAATATCATCTCGCAATTGATATCGGCGCGTCTTCGGGCAGACACATTCTCGGCTACGAAGAAAACGGCGTATTGAAAACGGAAGAAATTTACCGCTTTCAGAACGCGCCCACCGAAAAAGCGGGTACGGCGGGCGCGCTCGGCGCAACGGGTTCGCGGCGGCTCACGTGGGACGTGGCGCGGCTGTATCGCGAGATTTTAAACGGCTTGAAGCGCGCGAAAGAACTGAACAAAATCCCCGATACCGTGGGCGTCGATACGTGGGGCGTAGACTACGTATTGCTCGATGAAAACGACGAAGTGATCGGCGACGCCTACGCCTACCGCGACGGCAGAACGAAAAACACGATCCCGTCCGTACATAAGCGCGTGCCGTTTGCCGAGCTTTACAAAAAAACGGGCATACAATTCGCGCAGTACAACACGGTGTATCAACTGTACGACGACGTGCGCACGGGCAAAATAGAGCGCGCGGCAAGCTATCTCAATCTTCCCGATTATTTCCATTTCCGCTTAACGGGCGCGAAGAAGCC
>CALARO010000185.1 GCA_937888935.1 uncultured Clostridia bacterium | reverse complement strand
TTCCTTTAAAAACGATCTGAGATAGGGGATTTCTTTCGCCGTCACGGGCGAAGGCAGCGTGCCGTACACAAAAACGGGCAACCCGCGCGTTTTATATTGCAGCATAGATCCGCACACAGGCCCGAGCGAATCGCCGATCGCAAGATCGCTGCCCACGCACACGATCACGGGCATTTCGCCGTCCAGAAATTTTTCCGCCGCCGCGCTCACGCCGTCCGCCGCAAGCTTATTGAAAATATGAAACGTGTATTCCATCGCGCCACCTTTTTACCGTCTGAATTTTATCGGTTAAAATTTATCGGCTAAACTTTACCGCCTGAAAATATTTAAAGAAAATCAAAAAATCAAGCCGCAATCCGCAGCCGCGAAAAATTATTGCCGTAAATTTTCGCCGCTAAACGCCAAAACCCCTTAAAAAGCTTGAAAAATTTTCCCGTTCGTGTTATACTTGTGCGTGAAAAGGTGAAAAATCTCTCGCAAAGGGAAAAGGAGGAAAAAGTCCGTGCAAAATTTCGTCGTAAATTTCCGGTGCGTTTTCGCGGCGTTGCTTACTGAAACCGCAAACGCCACCGCCCCCATGGCGGCAAGCGGCGGCAGATACGCGATCGACGCGGCATGCCTTATCATACTTCTCGTTTTCACAATGATCGGAGCAAAAAAAGGCGCGATCCGTTCGGTGATCGGGCTTTGTTCCACGGTGCTTTCGCTCGCGGCGGCGTATAATCTTGCCGTACCCGCGGCGAATTTACTGAATAAAATGTTTTCCGTGTACGGCAAAATCGGCGAAACGTTCTGGTACGTCGTGGGCGGGATTATCGTGTTCGTGCTTGCGAAAATCCTGCTCGGCGTCCTTGCGCGCCTGCTCACGCAGATCGCCAGACAGATCAAAGCGGTGGGCGCGGCGAATACGCTGCTCGGCGCAATGCTCGGGTTTTTAAAAGCGGCGATTTTAATCTGCGCGGTGCTTGCCGTTCTGTCCGTGCTGCCGGAAACGATTTCCTTCGTCCCCAAAGCCAACGCCGCCATCGAACAAACGCTCATCGTGCGCGCCGTGAAAAACAACAACCCGCTTTTAAGCTGGCTTTTAAAAGTCATCGAGCGCGCCAAAGACGGCGCGGAAACGCTCGTCGCGATATAAAAGTTATCCACAATTCCACCGAAAAAACGAACAAAATTTTGCATTTTGAAAAATATATTTTCCGAAAAACGCAAAAGTTATCCACAATTTTAAAATAATCGCTGTGGATAACCCCGAAAATCCGGTGGAAAACGTAAAAAAACGGTGGATAGCCGAATGGAAACAAGCTTGAACGTGCCTGAAAGGGCGGCGTTTTCGCCCTTTTTTCCGTACTCGCCC
>CALARO010000184.1 GCA_937888935.1 uncultured Clostridia bacterium | reverse complement strand
GCAAGGCGCAGTTCGGCGGACAGCGTTTCGGCGAAATGGAAGTTTGGGCTTTGGAAGCTTACGGCGCGGCGCATATTTTGCAGGAAATTCTCACCGTGAAGTCCGACGATATCGTGGGACGTGTGAAGACGTACGAATCCATCGTGAAGGGCGAGAACATTTCCGAGCCGGGCATTCCCGAAGCGTTTAAAGTGCTTTTAAAAGAGCTGCAATCGCTGGCTCTCGACGTGAAGGTGCTTACGGAAACGGGCGACGAGCTGATTATCCGCGAATTCGACGACGAAGAGGACGCGCGCGACGAAGACGAGAAGCGCAAGGAACTCGAAAAGGAAGCCGAACTCGAAGATATCGACTTTTCCGAAACGGACGAAGACGAAACCGAGGACGAAGACGGCGACGTATCGCTGTTTGAAGACGAGGACGACGAATCGGACGATCAGACGGACGACAGCGCGGATCTTACGGACGACGACGAGGATTTCTCGGACGAGGACGAAGATTTCAATTTCGGATCTTTGTTTGAAGAAGTTGAGAACGACGGCTCGGACGACGAGGAGTAAGGAGATAAGAAAATGTACGAATTAAACGATTTCAATTCTATTCAGATTAGTATTGCTTCTCCGGAAAAAATCAGAGAATGGTCTTACGGCGAGGTGACGAAGCCGGAAACCATCAACTACCGCACGCAGAAGCCCGAACGCGACGGCTTGTTCTGCGAAAAGATTTTCGGGCCGATGAAGGACTGGGAATGTCATTGCGGTAAATATAAAAGAGTAAAATATAAAGGACACGTATGCGAAAAGTGCGGCGTGGAAATCACCCGCAGCAAGGTGAGAAGAGAGCGCATGGGGCATATCGAGCTTGCCGCGCCCGTATCTCATATCTGGTATTTCAAAGGCGTGCCTTCGAAAATCGGACTTCTTCTCGATATGAGTCCGAAACCGCTGGAAAAAGTACTGTATTTTGCGGAATACGTGGTGCTTGATCCGGGCAAAGTGGATGAACTTTCGAGAAAGCAGGTGATCACCGAAAAGCAGCTTCGCGAAATCGAAGAAAAATACGGCGATTCTTCCGTAACCGGGCTTAAAGTAGGCATGGGCGCGGAGTCTGTGCGCGAGCTTTTAATGGCGGTGGGTTTCGAAAAAGAAGCAGAAGCGTGCAAGCAGACGATTGCCGAAAACCCGCAGGGGCAGAAAGCCGTAAAGGCGATCAAACGCCTGGAAGTAGTGGAATCTTTCATTAAGAGCGGCAACCGCCCCGAGTGGATGATTTTAACCGTGCTTCCCGTGATCCCGCCCGATATCCGCCCGATGGTGCAGCTGGACGGCGGCAGATTCGCTACGTCCGATTTAAACGATTTGTATCGCCGCGTGATCAACCGGAACAATCGTCTGAAGAAGATGATGGAAATTTCCGCGCCGGAAATGATCGTGAAAAACGAAAAGCGTATGTTGCAGGAAGCGGTGGACGCCCTGATCGACAACGGCAGACGCGGCAAGGCGTTTTCCGGACCTTCGAACAGAGAGCTGAAATCTCTTTCCGCCATGCTTCGCGGTAAGCAGGGGCGTTTCCGCCAGAACCTGCTCGGCAAGCGTGTGGACTATTCCGGGCGTTCGGTTATCGTAGTAGGGCCGGATCTTAAAATTTATCAATGCGGCTTGCCCAAGGAAATGGCGATCGAGCTTTTCAAGCCGTTTATCATGCGCCGCCTTGTGGAAAGCGGGCAATGCCATAATATCAAG
>CALARO010000183.1 GCA_937888935.1 uncultured Clostridia bacterium | reverse complement strand
ACACTTGCCGTAATCGTTGCCGTACCTTGCGCATAACAAGCTACTCGCCCGTTTTGCACGGTTACGATCTTTTCATCGGAACTTTTCCATACAATCTCACTTTCGGTATTTTCTTTCACGGCCGTAAGATCCAAATACGTAAACGCCTGTGCATCAGCATGCGTTTTATTCAGATAAATATATGGCGTCTCGCTTGTCGGCTGTTCCGGTTCAGGCGGATTCTGAGGTTTGTCGGAATTTTTTTTGCAAGCCGATAAACCTAAAAGTAAAGTTCCTGCCGACAAAATTATAAGTAATCCTGTGATAAATTTTTTTCTCATAATCTTTCTCCCTTTCTCTTAAACGCCCCATTTCGTGTATTTATCGGACAAATACTCATCAAGGTGGAAATTATTATAATATGCACCATATTTTAAACAATCAGCTTTAAATTCCGAACGTAAAGTATACAATTCGCTTACCGTAAACATCCCCTCATGCAATGTACATAAGACATATCGAGGAAACAACGATTCGAGCGTGATATGATCGTGCAGCATCGTATATCTTTCCGGATCGGTTGTTTTCAACCGTTCTATTTTTTTCTCGGCTTGATCAATCAAATCCATATAGCCGTCGATTGTTCGCTTATCCCAATATTTCACGTTTTCGATATTATCGTAAATTCCGCCGGAAATCTCGTTGCCGTACACCGTTTCGATATATCCCATGTGCGTTTGAATTGAATCAAACAATTCGCGCATCGGCTCTTCCGCTTCGCCGAAATACAACTTGAAATATCTGTCTTTCAATTTCGCGTAATCTACGTTCACGTCAAATTGCGCTTTCGAATCGATATAATCCTTAAATCTCGTGAAACCGGTTGTACCGTATTGCCCCAACTGTCCTTCATTAAAAATGTAATTCTGTCCGTATTGCGCGATAAATCTGTATTGCTCGATCATCGTATCCCATGTGTTGTACGGATACATATACGCGCAAAAATTCGTTTCGTAAAGCCAAAAATAAACATGTTTCGTAATCAATCCCCAACGAGTGATATTATCGTAAAAGCCACGATTCGCCTCATCGTAGAACGTTTGATTATATTTTGCTTCCAACGGCGCAATATAGATGCCTACATTATCGTTCATCACAACAGTATCGTCAATCGGTTCCCATTTCCCGTTTGCATTACGTTTTACAGGCGGATCGCTTGTATACTGATAAGCAAATGAAATTACAGTAATTTGTCTTTCCTCCTCGCCTGTATCTTCCGCTTTCGATTTATAATACGCCTGTATCTTCTCAGACACGCGATTTAAAAACGGAATAATCGTTCCGTTCATTGTTCCGTATTTATTTAAAGCTTCACGGCATTTCCAACACGTACAGTAATCCGCCGTATCTTGCTGAGAAACAGATACCGTGTTAATATCGGGATATTCATCTAATCTTTTCGTTATATTTTTGGTGATTGTATCTACCATCTGCTCGAACCGCTCCGAATCTCCGTGCGCGGTGTAACAAAGTTGCTGCCCGTTATCGGCATACCACTCGGAATAATCATGGCTATATTTAGACGGAGGCAACCAGGCAAACGAAGTATGCGAAGTCCTTCCGTCTATCGAGATCATTCCATCACCCGACGAAAAACCCATACCATATAAACCATCAGAAGTGAGCGGTTGAGAATAATGGCGAAAATCAAAATCCGGACGTTCGATAATTTCCATCTCGGGCATTATAGCCCCGTTTTTCTCGTACACAACGCAATCGGCGGAAAGCATATCGTAACCTATCGTTGCACGAAGAAATGCAAGCGCGCCGGTCTGATACCCTGCATTAAAATTTGTGGCAATAAAAACAGAATTTCCTTTACTCTTAATGTAATATCCGCTTTCTCGCAAATCTTCCGAAGGCATCGAAAGTCCGGCTTCGGCGAATAAATTATTGCAACCAACGTAAATATTCTTATCCCGTTCGTTCCAACTCACTTCGCTTTCTTTTACCACAGACATCTGCGCGCCCGTTGCTTTGTATACATGAGAAGCGATAAATGCACCCGCTTTTGCCGCATCGGCACTTTCTCCTACCACCACTTTGTACTCGGTGGATTTATCTTTTACGAAGACCGTTTCCGTTTCTTTTATGGTTACATTGTGGAGTGTTCCTTCCACTTTCGTTTCACTTACGTCATCAATGGTACCGTATGGTTTTAAGGAATCATTTTCCGAATCATCCTTTTTGCATGCAGCGACAGAAAAAGTTGTAGCGGCAATCAAAGTAAATGCCAGTAATTTTATCGGTTTCATTGTTCTTCCCCCGTTACGTTTACATATAATTTCAAAAGAGTTTCATTCCCTGCTTCATCTATGGCAAGTATTCTGAATTCGTATTTTCCCGCATAAGCTACCCGCATAGAATTTCCGGTAATCTTCATAAATCTTCCGTTAGGATTCAGCACAAATTTACAGACGATGATTTTGTCAGATGAAGAAATATTATCGGATACCTCGAAATTCGGCAGTACGATTACATCGCCGACTTTCGCTTCTTTCACCGGTTCACTTTTTAAGGTAATTGTCGGTTTTTCGTAATCAAGCACACTAACCGCATATTCAAAAGAAGCAGAATTATTCCACCAATTTGTTTCTTTCGCGCTATACGAAATGTTATATTGCCCAAGTTCCGTAAGGTCCAAAGAATATTCCTGCGTCCCGTCTACATCCTCTAAAAGGGTTCCGTTTACGTCGCGTACAATTTCTCCGTTTACTCCCTTCACCGAAAGTTTCAACTCAACGTTCGGAGCAAGCGAATCTACGGCAAGCACAGGGGCAAGCACATACGTATCATTCAAAGCATAAGTGCCGCCATAGTTTTCCCCGGGTAAAATTACGGGAGAAGTACTATCCACGGGGAAATTATTAAATCTGTGTCCATAAATGCTTTTTATGATAAATGCGGCATCTTTACGAGCATTTTCGGTTATGATAGAAAAGTATATTTTATTAGACTTAAACCCGTCAAAAGTTTTTCCTGTAACCGTCTTGTCCGAAAAAAAACTCGTACCGTCAATAGAAATTTTACCATCGCTATAAGAAAGTGTGTGCGTAACAGATTCGGCAGACGCAAACGAAGAAGCAAGCAGCACACTATTTTCACCCACTTTATAGAAAATCTTTCCGCCTATATTTTCAAGTGCGGCACAAACGCTGAGTTCGGGATGCTCCGCATCCGTCAATATGAATTTTACCGATTTAAAATCGCCTTTTCCGGGGATCGTGGTGATTTCTGCGGCAAAGCCGGATACCGCAAGCGCGTTAGCAAACGTCATTTCACTATCGGCAACCGTACCGTCAAACGCTATGGTTACGCCGTCTTTCGTTGCGGTTGGCAAAAATCCGTTACCGTTGAAATAATTCGTAAGATTCAATCTTCCGTCGTTTGATTTTGCTATAATCACGGGGATTTCCCGAGTTTCCATAGCAGCCTCACCGCATGTGTACGTTACTTTGATTTTATCACCGTTATTCTGCACCGTAGGAATAAATTTTTCTCCGGACTTCAAAATTTTTGTTCCGCTAACATCCTCCACCGTTACATTACAGAGTTTCTCAACTTTTTTACCGGATGTATAATCATAAGCATAAAATGAAGGCAATATATATTCTCCGCCGGATATATATATAGGCGCCAAAGCCGGTTCACCACGAAATATAGATTGATTCGATACATCGGCAGTTAATGTTTGCGTTTCAGTTACAAAATCGCCGACTTCATCTTCTGCCATATACGAAATGGTATATACACCAGGTTCTTCAATCCAAGCCCCGTTTTCGTCCCCGTATACTATGCCGTCCTTCGAAATTTCAGCTCGTTTCGTAATTTTACCGGATCCGCCCGTCGTTGTCGCCTCGGGAAGCGCAACATATTCGCCCACTTCGCAAGTTTTAGCCAAATTATCAGGCAAAGATAATTTCAATTCTTCCACAGGATTCCCGACGTGAACCATCAACACTTTCTCTGTGCTATGCCCGAAGTAATCCTCCGCTCGATAGACGATTCCGTACCACCCGTTTCTATTTGTTTCAAATTTCCCGTCTTTTACGCTGACAAGTATAGGCGTTGTCGAAAGATAGTCATAATAAACGCTCACTTTTACTTCGCACACGCCGCTATAATCATCCACCGCCGTTGCTTTGGGAACATTATACGTCCCGCCCATTTTTCCTTCGGGTAAATCCGCTTCGCGTTCCACTTTTAAAATAGGTGCAGTCTCATCAATCACAGTTTCTGCCGTCAGATCAACTCCGAATACATCCGTCAGCATAAAATTCGCCGTAGATCCGTTATATCCGGACGCCGATATGGAAAGTCGAGCCTTTCCGCTCGGAAAGCCGTTCCAAAGCGTTTGAAAATATGCAGGATCGTCGTGATCTATAATCATTTCTGGAGCATTTCCGCTCGGAGCCCAACTTGCCACCATAGTTTGAAGGGAAGCGGAATCATAATAAAGCGCAATCCAATCCCGTGCAGGCGCAATCGGAGTGTTGTCCGAATCCCAAGCGGCAAACGAATGTCTTGCAGGTGCACCGTATTTTCCGTTCACCCATAAATATCCGCCACCCGCACTCTCGTAACCGGTAAGAGGCTGACCATTGCCTGCCG
>CALARO010000182.1 GCA_937888935.1 uncultured Clostridia bacterium | reverse complement strand
CGTGGCGTTCGTATCCACGTTCAGCTCTTTCACGTATGCAGGCACGAAACCTACGTGTCCGTTCCAGCCTTCCTGCGCTCTGTCGATCGTAAGGCACACGCGGAAGCCTTTCTCTTTTTCCCATTCATTCTGAATTTCGGCAATATCCACGAGATCGTCTGCGCTGCGCGCGCCGTAAATAATCGTTACGTCGCCATAGTTTTCACGCTTCGCGCGCACATAATCAATCACGCTGCGAAGCGGCGCTAAACCGATACCGCCTGCGATAAAGAGCAGGTTTTTGCCCTTGAAATCATCGCCTTCCACGGGGAACGGGCGGCCGTAAGGTCCGCGCACGGTGATCGTATCGCCCGCCGATAAATCGTGAATCGCCTGCGTTACGCAGCCGCAACGCTTGATGGAAAATTCCATAAATTCTTCGTTCGTGGGCGAAGAAGTGATTGAAAACATGCACTCGCCCGCACCGGGAATGGATACCATCGCGCACTGCCCTGGTTTATGCTCGAACGGCTTTTTGCCATCGGGCGTAACCACGCGGAAAGTTTTTACGTCGGGCGTGTCGGTGCGGACGTCCGTCACCACGCACACGGAGGGAATTAAATTTTCCTTTTCGTTTACGCTTTCCATGCTTATTCGCCCTCCTTGCCGTCGTTTGCAAATTCTTTGATGACTTTCACGATATTCAAGTGTTGCGGGCATTTTTCAACGCACCTGCCGCACCCCACGCACGAGTACGTGCCGCCGTAACGCTTGGGATAGTACACGAGTTTGTGCATAAACCGCTGACGGAAACGCTGCATTTGCGTGGTTCTCGGGTTGCCGCCCGCCATCTGCGTGAAATCGGAATACATACACGAATCCCAGCAACGGAAACGGATTATGTCCTTATTGGTTTCGAAATCTCGTATATCGAAGCACTGGCAGGTGGGGCATACGAACGTACACGCGCCGCAGCCAAGGCAGGCTTCCGAAAGCTCGTTCCATACGGGAAGATTGAAAAGCTCGTTGAGATTTTCGGGCTTGAAACGGGATAAATCGAGGTCGGAATAAGGCAATTTCGCGATTTTCGCTTTGATTTCTTCCTT
>CALARO010000181.1 GCA_937888935.1 uncultured Clostridia bacterium | reverse complement strand
CGCCAAATCAGTTCAAGCTTGTTTTCATTCGGCTAAGTTAAAGAAATAAAGCAATCGTTCCCGAAACAGAGCGGTTGCTTTTTTTATGTGCCGTTGCGGGCGGCTCGCGGTTTATATGTTCGTTTTTCGGTAGGCGAGCGGGGTAAGGCGAAAACGTTTCCTGAATTGTTTGATAAAATGCGCGGGCGTGGCGTAGCTCAATTCTTCGGCAATCTGCGCCACGGTGAGATCGCTGTACAAAAGATATTCCGCCGCTTTTTCAAGTCTGAGCCGATTGATATACGCTGCGGGTGCTTCGCCGAACGCCGCTTCGAACGTCTTTCTGAAATATTCGGGCGAAATATAGTAAAGCCCCGCTAAAAACGCCACCTGCGGCTTCTCTTTATAGTGCAGTCGGATATATTCCGCGCCCGCGCCGATCACGGGCGGCACTTCAAACGCGGAAAATTCCTTTTCCAGCAGCGCGAAAATTTCATAGACAATCGCTTTCAACTCGGTGGGAAACACTGCGGCTTCCGCGCTCAGCGCAAGCAATTTTTCAAATTTTCGCCGCACTTTCTCGCCGTTCGGCGTAAAAATCAGTATGTCTTCCGAAAGCTTCGTCGCTTCGCCGCCGCAATCAAATAAGTGCAGGTTGATCTGATACGTGGCTGCGTTTTCTTCGGCGCGCAGACACCGCACCGTGTACTCGCTGCCCGTGGAAACGTACACCACGTCGCCGGGGCGCGTGCGAAGCGTCTTCTTATCTTTCGTGACGTATTCCGTGGCGCAATCTTTCACGTATAGCAGCAAATCCTGCTTTTTCGGCTGCGAAAGGCACGAAAACGCCGCGTTCTTTTCCGCCTGCGGCATCTCGATAAAGCTTAAAAAGCGCAGATTGTAATCTTCTTTGCATAATTCCGACAACGATTTGATTTTCATTTTTGCACCGCCCTGAAACACATTATATCGGGTTTGATAAATTTTGTCAAGCGGATAGTTTTGAAAAACGATATTTTTCATTTGAAAAAGATATTGAAAACCGCTCGCAAAAGTGATATAATAAAAAGCGCAAGATAGAATAAACGTAAAAGGAAACCGCGAAAATGAAAAACGAACTTTTTGAAATCGACTTCGACCCCGAACGGGGCATTTTAACATCGCTGATTTTGCGAAACGACCCGGCGCGTGCAAATTTTATCAAGCAGGGCAGGGGACTTTTCGAGCCGCACGGCGTGCCTTGGTATCTTCGCGAAAACGATAAATTTTATAAGACTACCGAGCCGTACCGCCTTGAAAAATTTGAAGAAAACGGAAATTCCGCGCGGGCGGAATTTATTCGTCGCGGCGTGAAAATCTGCGAAAACTTTGTTTTGGAAAGCGATTTTTTACGCGTGGCAATCACGATCAAAAACGAGAACGCGCACCCGGTGTATTTCAAAAAAGAAGATTGCGCTTTTTATGTGCCGTTCGCCGATTCTTACGATAATTCCGAAGTAAGCCAAAGGCTGCGTTGCCACACGCACATTGCGGCGTTCGGCGAGAATTCTTACGTTTGCGCGGAGCGCATGGGCGATTCGGAATACAATCTCGGCGCGGTGCTTGCGCGCGGCTCGGCGTACTCGTATTCGCAGGAAAATTGCCGCGAAAGCAACGATCGGGGGTATTTCGCGCTCAACGTATCGCCTTTTCATCTTTCGGGCGGCGAAGAATACGCGCTTGAATTTGTGGTTTTTCCGCATCGCGGCGGCGAAGATTTCTTCGCGCAGGCGCAAAAATTCACGCCGTATATCCGCACGGAAGCGGCGGATGGGTACGTGATTTTCAAAGGCGAAACCCGCGAATTTCGCTTGATCGCGCCGCAGAAAATCAATAAAGCGCAGGTGAAAACCGGCGCGAAAACGCTGCCTTGCGAAGTGAAAAACAACGTGCTTATAACGCATATCCCCGGCGAAAAATACGGCGAAATCCGCGTGACGTACAACGTAAACGGGCGCGGCGGCGAAGCGTATTTTTACGTAAGCCCGCGCCTTGAAGAATTGCAGAAAAAACGCGCGAAGTTTATCGTGAAAAATCAGCAATGTCTTGAAAAAAATTCGCCGCTTTACGGGGCGTATCTCATTTACGACAACGAGGAACGCAGGCAGTATTTCAGCTTCGACTGGACGGATCACAACGCCTGCCGCGAGCGCATGGTGATGCCGCTTTTCCTTGCGAAATACGCGCGCAAAACGGGCGGTAAAGCGGTAAAAAAGAGCCTTGATCTTTTCACGGAATTTCTGCTTCGCGAGTGCGTGGACGAAGACAGCGGCAGATCGTTTAACAATATCGGCAAAGACGCTTCTGCTACGCGGCTTTACAACGCGCCGTGGGTGATTATGTACTTCACCGAGCTGTATTTATTAAACGGCGAAAAGCGGTGGATAAACCTTGCGATCAAAATGTTGATTGCTTACTATAAAACCGGCGGAACGCGCTTCTACCCCAACGGAATCCGATTTTACGAGATTGCGAAAGCGGTGCGAAAGAGCGGCGAAACGCAGGCGTACAACGAAATTCTCGCACTTTTTAACGAGCATATCGCGTATATCTTAAAAACCGGCACGAATTATCCGCCGCACGAAGTGAATTTCGAGCAGACGATCGTAACGCCCGCCGCCTGTCTGCTGCTCGATAAGTATCTGCTCACGCGCGAAGAGAAATACCTGCGCGAAGCGGAAAAGCATTTGCGGCTTTTAAAGAAATTTCACGGCGAGCAGCCCG
This sequence comes from uncultured Clostridia bacterium, assembly GCA_937888935.1. GTDB lineage: Bacteria > Bacillota > Clostridia > Christensenellales > Borkfalkiaceae > Scatosoma. The sequence continues at coordinate 708 of CALARO010000181.1, read as the reverse complement.
ATTACCGCATGAACAAAGCGCCGATCCGCTATTGGGATAACTACTGGTTCGGCAAAACGCGTTCGAGCGTGTACGGCGATACGTTTCCGCACGCCGCCGCGGCGCACAGCGCGCATTGTTTTTACGTGTACGGCGTGGTAACGGGGCAGCAAAAATGGATGGATTACGGCAGGCAATGCTTCGAAAGCGTGTATTGCTGCTTCAAGCCGAACGGCGAAGCGAGCAGCGCGTATGTGTACCCCGAGCGCGTGAACGGCGAAAAGGGCGGCTTTTACGACGCGTTCGCCAACGAACAGGACGGACTTTTGTATCTCGCCTATAACTTGACCGAATGGAAACAAGCTTATTTCAATTCGGCTAAACTAACGGAAGAGCTTTGAAATTTATATAAAAATCCCAGCGCGCGGCGGCGACGGCTTGCGGTTTACAATCCCGAAAAAAGCCGCGCTTTGCGGTAGGCGGCGGGCGAAACGCCGAAGCGTTTTTTAAAGAGCCTTGCGAAGTACACGGGCGAAGAAAAGCGAAACTCATAGGCGATTTCTTCCACCGAGCGATTGGGAAAGGCGATTAAATATTTCGCGGCTGCTTCCGTGCAAGCCGCGTTTTTGTATGTCACGGGCGAAAACCCCGTAAATTTTTTAAATAGCGCGAAAAATCTCGGCTTGCTCATGCAGCACAGCGCGGCAAGCTCGTCCACCGAAAGATCGG
>CALARO010000180.1 GCA_937888935.1 uncultured Clostridia bacterium | reverse complement strand
TTACAAAAACGCCCCGGCCGTCCAGTCTTTCAAACGTTTCCCGCACGCCGTTTTCGTTTACGTTACCGTTTTCGTCCAGCGCGTCCAACCGTTCGCCGATGATTTTCGCCCCGGGAAATTTCGCTTTATACCGTTCTTCCGCTTCTCTCACCCGCTCGATGTTGCGCCCCGTAAACACTACGTTTTCGCCTTCGCCGGCAAATTTTTCCACGATCGCCGCGCCCGTATTCACGCACGCGCCCGTCACCATCGCCCATTTTTCCATACTTTCGCCTCTTTTTCTCAGAAATAAAACGTCGTTTTCGGCGGACGTATATCCGTCAGCGCGCCCGTGTAATGCCGCAGATTATGCTCAACATACGGGTGTTTCAGGCACTCTTCTTCATTGAGTTCTATCCCAAGCCCCGGCTTGTCGCCGATTTTGATCCTGCCGTTCTCGTAAATCAGATTTTCGTTCGTCACGTCCTTTCGGTACTCTACGTCCGAATACATGATTTCCAATATGCAGAAATTCGGACAACACGCCGCCAGCTGCAACGTCGCCGCGTTCGCTATCGGTCCGCTCGGATTATGCGGCGCAAACGGTATATAATTCGCTTCCGCAATCGCCGCGATCTTTTTCAATTCCATAATCCCGCCCGCATGCGATATGTCCGGCTGTATGTAATCGCATGCCCGCGTTTTGAAAAGCTCGTTGTAATCATACCGCGTGTACAATCTCTCGCCCGCCGAAATCGCCACCGGAGACTTTTCCCGCACCGCTTTCAAAGCTTCCACGTTGTTCGGCGGCACAGGCTCTTCAAACCACATCGGCTTGAAAACTTCGAGTTCTTTCGCGATCTTTATCCCCGTAGGCACGTCAAACCTGCCATGTCCTTCGATCAGAAGGTCTATTTTATCCCCCACCGCTTCGCGCACCGCCGCCACACATTCGAGCGCGTTTGTTAAATCCGCGTTCGATATCTGCAGATAGCTTTTCCCGAACGGATCCCATTTCATCGCCGTCACGCCTTTCTTCACGGCGATTTTCGCCTTTTCCGCAAATTCCGCCGGCGTTTTCGCTCCCGCAAACCATCCGTTCACGTAAATCCGGCAGTCCTCGTTCGCCTTCCCGCCCAAAAGCTGATACACAGGCACGCCCAAAGACTTCCCCAGTATATCCCATAACGCACATTCCACCGCCGAAAGCGCGCTCATCAGCACCGCTCCGCCGCGCCAGTACGCGTCCCGATATATATCGTGATACAACCGCTCGATTCTGCGCGGATCTTTCCCGAGCAGATAATTTTTCAAATGCTCTATCGCCCCGCAAAGCGCGTGTTCTTTGTATTCGAGCGTGCCTTCCCCCACACCCGTTATCCCTTCGTCCGTGTACACTTTCACAAACACCCAGTTCGTGCGGAAACAATCCACCACAAACGTTTTTACGTCCGTTATCTTCATCGCAGCTCCACCTCTTTATATATCCGCGGAATAATTTTATTCCCGCAGTCCAGTTCTTCGCCCGTCATATCGTCGAACATTCCGAAATGCACGGGTATCACGTTCTTCGCGCCGATCCGCTTCGCAAACCGCGCCGCGTCCGCCGTATTCATATTGTTTCCCCTGCCGTTGATCGGCAGAAACACCGCGTCGATCCGCTCGTTTTCCGGCAGACTTTCAAACACCCGCTCGCTATACAGCGTGTCGCCCGTTACATACAGATTTTTCCCTTCGCACGTTATCACCGCGCCGATCGCTTCGCCGTCAGAATGTTCCGCCGCCACCGCGCGGAATACCACGCCGCACGCCGTATAACTCGTCCCGTTTCTGAAATATACGAAATTGCACCGCGGATACCGCTTCTTCGCCGCAAAAAACACCGACGGCGGCGCGAAAAACAAACAGCTGCGCCCGCCTTTCAGCACCCGATCCAGCGTTTCTTCGTCGTAATGATCCGCATGCGCGTGCGTTATGACGATCACGTCCGGCGAACAATTCAAAAATCGCTCGTCGATCGCCTGCCGCCGCTTGTTTTCCGGCTCGATCTTTTCTACCCCGTCCGATAAATACGGATCAATCATCACTTTATAACCGTTAATATCAAGCAGCAACCCCGCCTGACCGAGAAAAATTATTTTAAGATTATGCATTTTCCGATTTGATTTTTTCTACCGCCGCCCGGATATTCCAGTCGCTGCAATCCAGCGCGGCTTCCGCGCGTTCTTCCGCCGCCCCCGAAATATCCGAAACGATACCGATCATTCTTCTTTTCAGCTTCACGTTGGAAGGTTTCAGGTTAATCATCAGATTTTCGTACACATAGCCGAGCTTGATCATCAAAGATGTGGAAATCATATTCAGTACAAGCTTCTGCGCCGTTCCCGCTTTCATGCGCGTCGACCCCGTGATCACTTCCGCGCCCGTATCCGTCACGATTTCGTCTTCGGAAACGGCGGCGATCGCCGTATGCTCATTCGAGGTGATACAAGCCGTGTACGCGCCCGCCGAAGCGGCATATTTCAGTCCGCCGACAACGTAAGCCGCGCCCCCCGCCGCCGAAATGCCGATCACGCAATCTTTTTCGCAAAGTCCGTGCGCTTTCAGATCCACGGCGGCAAGATCGGGATTATCTTCCGTTCCCTCGGTGGCGTATCTCAGCGCCCTGTCGCCGCCGGCAATCAGTCCTACCACCACGCCCGCGTCCACCCCGAAAGTCGGCGGACATTCCGAAGCGTCCAGTACGCCCAGCCTGCCCGAAGTGCCGCAGCCGATATAAAAAAGTCTGCCCCCGCGCTTCATTCTCTCGTAGCAATGATCCACCACCGCGCCGATCGCTTCCAACGCCTGCCCCACCGCTTTCGCCGCATTTTCGTTTTCCGTCTGCATCAAACGAAGCATCGTTGCCGTGTCCGCCTTGTCGATATGCAGCGTGGCAGGATTTCTCATTTCCGTTTTACTTTTCATTTTATCACCTCGTTCCTTTTCATTCCCGCAAGATACAGCGCGCCGTAAGCAACGTTTTTATCGTACACGGAAATTTCGTATTCGTTAATATCGTTCGTTTTCGAAAGACTTTTGATC